>JAOHSH010000039.1 GCA_028122555.1 Methylophilaceae bacterium | reverse complement strand
AATTGTGGTTGGGGGTATTTTCAGCAATAGTAGCTAGTATTGTCGTTGCAATTTCATTAAATTACGTAAAAGATTCTATTGGTAATGAATCAATAAGTGCATTATTTGAAGGTCTTAGTATGTATATTACTGCTGGACTATTATGGTATGTAATCTTTTGGCTTTCAAAGCATGTCAGTCATAGAGATGGAATGGAAAAGAAAGCTGATCAGGCTATCGCTGCATCAGGATGGGGTATATTTTTATTAGTTTTTTTCGCAATTCTTCGAGAGGGATTTGAAACTGCTTTATTTCTTATGGGAAGCTTTTCTATGACAGGATCTTTCTCATACATAGGGTTTTTTGGAGGCTTAATTCTTGCACTATTTATTGGTTATGGAATTGTTATTCAAGGAAGAAAGATCAATCTTCGTTTATTCTTCCAAGGAACAACGTTAATGTTAGCAATATTTGCTTCAGGAATGGTAGCTTTTGGTACTCATGAGGTTGAAGAATTTGTTGTTAAAGGAAATCATTTGGAATTAGTTGGTTATCAAGATGAGAAGCAAATTCTGAGAGTGTGGGATATATTAAAACCTACTTCAGAATTGAAAGAAGGATCTAACCCTATTTTTTATTCATATAACCTAAATAACAAAAATATGTACACCCACATTCTTCATGACAAAGGAAGAGTTGGGGTATTTTTAAAAGGCTTTATTGGTTATAACAGCAATCCAAATTGGCCAGAAGTACTTCTTTGGCTATTATCTCTTATTTTTGGAATAACAATGTGGAGAAGGTTTTATTTTAAAAAAATATAAAAATATTTTTATAGGGAGAAAATATCATTAAAAAATTATTATTTTTTGTTCTAATTTGTAATTTATTTTTAATTAGTTGCTCTGATCAAAATCATGATCATGGCAAAGCAACAGCTGAAGTTTTTAAGGATGATCATACTTATTTAACTCATATTGGTCTAGTAAAGGGACATCTGCATGTAGGAATAGAACTTTATAAAAGTGAATATTTTGAAAATGCTAAAAGACATATGAAGCATCCAAAAAGTGAATTATATTCAGCTATGATTCCTACTTTTGCAGCTAAAAATACAATAGGCTTTGCTGCCGAACTAGAAACGCTTGCTCTTTCTGTTGAAAATGATGAAGATCTAAAAATGGTTCTATCCAATTATGAAAATTTATTATCTGCAATTGATAAAAGTGCAGAAATTATTGACAACCAAAGTAGAACATTTGAAGGTCAAGTTTTAGTTGTAAAAACATTATTAGAAATTGCTGCTGAAGAATATGCTATAGGTGTAGTAGATGGAAATATCAATAATAAATTTGAATATCAAGATGCTTTAGGTTTTACAACTGTGGCAAAGAATATTCTTAATAGTTTTAATTCATTAAATTCAACAGAAGACATAAAGAGAAACAAAATAATACAAATAATAGATAACCTTTCAACATTATGGCCATCTCTTGTGCCAACAGAGAGAATCAGTGGTGACGCGAGCAAAATCTTAACCGCTGTTGATAAAATTAATTCACTTTAATTAGTTATCAATCTTCTTTTTTAATATCTGCAGTTAATCTTAATTCGTTAAGATATTTCTTTAATTTTGATTTTTGTAGCATGGTTTTAATATCATCAAATTTTTCATCTAATGATGGGGGCAAGCTTGGTCTAATTTCATTAAGCCTTATGACGTGCCATCCAAATTGGCTTTGAACTGGGGAATCCGTTACTTCATTAACAACCATCTTTTTTATAGCTTTAGAAAAAGATTCAACCATATCATCTGCAGCAAACCAGCCCAAATCACCCCCATTTCCATTTGATTCCTCATCAATTGAATTTAGTTTTGCTAATTCTTTAAAGTTACCGCCTTTTTTTAAACTCTTAATTATACTTTTAGCTTCATTCTTAGTAGTTACTAAAATGTGACTCGCTTTATAATCATTTTTTTTAAAATTACTTAGAAAAGTGTTGTATGAAGTTTTAACTTCATTCTTAGTAATTTTATTTTTTTTAATAAAGTTTTGAAGGTGAGTTGTGTAGATTAACTCTTTAAATGCTAGTTCAGACTTAGATAGAAATTTTGCTTGACTAGTTAAACCTTCTTTTTTAGCTTGTTGGTATATTAATTCAAGATCAATAAGTCGTTTTATGATATTTTTTTCCATCTCATCTGTTATTTCAATACCTTCTTTTACCA
>JAOHSH010000038.1 GCA_028122555.1 Methylophilaceae bacterium | reverse complement strand
GATTTTTATGAGCCGAATACATCAAATGCCTATCAAGGAAGATTATTCTATGATCCTACTAATGAAGATTACCCAATCGGAAAGATGATAAAACTTTGTGAGCCCTTCACTGGGATAGATACTGCTCAAATAAAATGTACACAACAAGATAAGCAGAAATTAAAAGTATGTACATATAAATGCAGCATGCATTGGCTCATTAAAAAAGAGTAAAAATAAATTAATAATTGTTGATTGAATATGACCAATGTTGTCCTATATATAGGCTAGGAGTGAAGAAGGTAAAGTGCCTCCTACAACTCCGATCTTATTAAGTATTTTTTCTATAAACTACTGATTTTAAACAAATATTATACTCTTGTTGAATCATACCGAATACTATATACTTAATAAATAGACCGTAATCACGGTCAATAAGTAAAAGCAAATCACGACCAAAAGTCTTTATTTTGTTTTAAAACATGATGATTAATCTCGTTCAATCAGAAAAAGGATTTAAACGTGATTTACTTTTATTGCTCATAGGCACAAGTAATTATTCTTAGTTATGTCGAATTGCTCATGGTTAATTGTCACCAAAAAATTAAATAATTAAAGGGAAATATGATGAGCGTATTAGAAAATTTCAAAAAGTTAAAAGCGGAAGGAACGAAAATTGTAGTAGTTACTTCTCATGAGTACTGGAGCGCCAAGATTCTTAACGACACTGACGTAAATGGAATTTTAATTGGTGATGATTTAAATATGGTTGTTCATGGACATGAAGATACTTTAAGTTGCGATGTGGAAACAATTGCAATGCACACCAGAGCGGTAAAAAAAGGTGCAAAAGATAAATTCCTAATCGCTGGTATGCCTTTTATGGCTAACAGAAAAGGCTTCAAGGAGTCAATGGATAATGTTGAAATCTTAATCAAGGCTGGAGCAAATGCTCTTAAAATAGAGGGTGTTGATGGAAACGAAGAGCTCTATGCTCATCTTTCTCAATCAGGTATTCCAGCAATTGGGCATATTGGTCTTACACCATCCCACCATAATGCAATTGGTGGATTTAAAGCCCAAGGTAAAACTAAAGAAAGTGAACTTAGCATCATTGAAGAAGCTAAAAAACTTGATAAGCTCGGGTGTATTGCGATCGTTTTAGAAGCGGTTCCCCAACACGTAGGCGCTGCAGTTAGTAAAGCAGTTTCTATCCCAGTAGTCGGTGTTGGAGCAGGACTGGATGTAGATGGACAAGCATTGGTTCTTCCAGATATGCTAGGATTTTCTACAGACTTTAAGCCTAAATTCGTAAGAACATATATGAATGGTGCCGATCTTATTAAAGATGCCGTAAATCAATTCGCAGCCGATGTGCATGCAAAAACTTTCCCAGGACCAGCGGAAACATACGCACCAGGTAAGGATCAAGCAAAATAATTAATAATGTACTTTGTATAAGCTGTTACAGAGGATTATAAGGAATGACAATAAATGTCATATAGTTTAATTAGTAGTCCTCTGTTTCAGTCATTATTTTGAAAAAAGATATAGCAAGAAAAATATATTTGAAAAAGCGTCAAGAACTATCTTCCTCTAAATTTGAAGAAGATTCATCTCAGCTTATTCAAAACACGATTGAGCTTATTGGAAAATATGAGCTTAAATGTATTCATTGCTTTTTACCGATTCATTCAAAAGGTGAAATTAATACAACACCAATAATTCAATATTGCTGGAAAAATAATATCAAAATTGCTGTCCCTGTAAGTAACTTTGAAGATGGGACACTAAAAAATGCTGAATTTAGTCCATATACCAAAACCAAACAAACTAAATATAATATTACCGAACCAATTGACCCTATATGGTTAGATAACGATAATATTGATCTTGTAATCACGCCACTTTTGGCTTTTGATCTCAAAGGTTATCGAGTAGGTTATGGAAAAGGATTTTATGATCGTTTTTTTGCATCTTTACACGAAGATGCGAAAAGAATTGGAATTAGCATTTTTAAGCCCTGTAAGGATATAGAAGATACAAATGAACATGATATACCGTTAACACATTGCGTTACTTCTAATAAAACCTATTCCTTTTAATAAATGAATGAAGTGAAGAATAATTTTGAATGAAAAAAGTAGTAAAAATATAAGGAGAAATAAATATGGAATTAAAAGTAGATAAAACAATAAAGACACTACTAGCTGCTATTGCATTTGGCTTGTTCTTAAATGCTAGTAATGTTTTTATAGATAAGGCTTATGCAAATGATTGGGATTTAGTAGTAGAGCTAAATAAAAGTAATGTAAAGATTGATAGGATACAAGAAAATTTAAACATAATTGATAAAAATGTAAGAGTTTTGGAAAAAATAATAGATACAGCTGAAAATAATATTACAACTACAATTAATAATGCTTGTCAAAAACAATTATGAAGCAAGATGAATTAAAAGAGATTAAAGAGGTTCTTAATAAAATTCATAAAACATTACTAAATGTGTTTTGGATTATTGGTTTTTTTGCACTATTGTACTTTGGCCTCTTAATT
>JAOHSH010000037.1 GCA_028122555.1 Methylophilaceae bacterium | reverse complement strand
ATCAGAGGCAATTGAGGCACTTGGTTTAAGCCCAGCAGTTTATAAAGGACTTATTACAAATTTTAAAATAACTTACCCAGAAGATTTAATCAATATGAATCAAGTTTTTAGTACAATAATTAAGGAAAATATTAATGACTAGAGTAGGTCAAGGATTTGATGTTCATAAACTTGTATTGGGCAAGCCACTAGTTATTGGAGGCGAAGTTATTGATTATGATTATGGCTTAGAAGGTCACTCCGATGCAGATGTATTATTACATGCAATAATGGATGCATTATTAGGTGCAGCTGCACTTGGAGATATCGGTAAACACTTTCCAGATACTGATGATAGATTTAAAGATATTAATTCTCGTAAACTCTTAAGAGAAGTAGTTAAAAATTTAAAATCAAAAAATTATATTATTGGTAATATTGATGCAACAATAATTTGCGAAAAACCAAAAATGTATTCATATATTAAAAAAATGTGTAGGAATATCGCTGATGACTGTATGTGTGAATTAGATAGTATTAATATTAAGGCAACAACTACAGAAAAATTAGGGTTTATTGGAAGGTCAGAAGGAATTGCAGCACAAGCAATTTGTTTAATTAAATCAGTTTAATTATATTCTTTTAATAAAACAATAACTGCACCACTTCCACCGTCATGTCTTGGAGCCTGAGCATATGCAATAACTTCATCTTTTTGTGCTAACCAATTTTTTACTTTATTTCTTAAAATAGGCTCCTTGTTTTTTGAGCCAATACCTTTTCCATGAATAATTCTTATACATCTAATATGCTTTTTTTTACACTCTTGTATATAACTTACAATATATGATTTTGCTTCTTGGGAAATCATTCCATGCAAATCAATTGATCCTTGAACTACCCAGTAACCTTTTTTTAATTTTTTTATAATATCTGGAGAATGTCCAGATCTTAAAAATAATAAACCATTTTCTAAATCTCCGTCTTCATATATATAATCGTCACTTAGAGAGTCCACTAGAACTTTTTGTTCATCCTCTAAAAATTTTTTGGCAATTGGTTTAGGTTTATTACCTATTATTTCAATTGTTTTAGATTTTATTTTAAGAGGCTTTACATTTCTAACTGCCTCCCTAAAAAGATTTTCTTCATCATCCTTCATGATTTGCAAGATATCTTTCAGCATCAAGAGCAGCCATACATCCAGTACCCGCGCTAGTAACAGCTTGCCTGTAAATATGATCTTGAACATCACCAGCAGCAAAAATACCTTCTACACTAGTTGCTGTAAAATTTCCCTCTCTTCCAGAATTAGTAATAATATAACCATTTTCCATTTTTAATTGACCTTTAAAAATATCTGTATTTGGTTTGTGTCCGATAGCGATAAAAACTCCTTGCAATTTAATTTCTTTATTTTCACTAGATTTTACATTCTGAATTTTAATCCCAGTCACACCTGATTCATCACCAATAACTTCAGTAAGTTGATTAAAGAGCTCCAAGTTAATTTTTCCCTCTTTAACTTTTTCATAAATTTTATTCATTTCTATCATTTCAGCTCTAAATTCATCGCGCCTATGAATTAGATGTACTTTTTTTGCAATATTTGCTAAGTATAATGCCTCTTCAATTGCAGTGCTTCCTCCACCAACAACGGCTACCTCTTGATTTTTATAAAAGAAACCATCACAAGTTGCACAAGCTGATACTCCTTTACCAAGAAAGTCCGTTTCACTTTTTAAACCAAGATATTTTGCTGAAGCTCCAGTTGATATAATTAATGCATCGCATGTGTATTCTTCACTGTCACCTATAAGCTTAAATTTTTTTTCATTTAATTTACAAGTATGGATGTGGTCAAATACTATATCAGTATTAAATCTTAATGCATGTTTTTCAAATCTATTCATTAAATCAGGACCCATAACTCCATCAGCATCTGCTGGCCAGTTATCAACATCAGTTGTTGTCATCAATTGCCCTCCCTGAGCTATACCAGTAATTAGTAATGGTTTTAGGTTTGCCCTTGCAGCATATACTGCAGCAGAGTATCCA
The DNA here is from genome assembly GCA_028122555.1 of Methylophilaceae bacterium. Taxonomy (GTDB): domain Bacteria; phylum Pseudomonadota; class Gammaproteobacteria; order Burkholderiales; family Methylophilaceae; genus BACL14. The sequence goes on along the minus strand of JAOHSH010000037.1, from coordinate 667 downwards.
GCAGGTCCAGATCCAAGAATAATAAGGCGAGAATGTTTTGACATAATTTTATAAGTTCCAGTGTCTAATTAAAAACGTAATTCTAGTTTACACTGACTATCTAATCAATTAATAATAATGATTTATACAGACAATTGTTTAAATCATTTTGATTAATTTTACTAATCTTTTTTATAAATATACGATATTAGACCCTTAATAAAGTTTATTGATATTGATATATTTGCTAGCAATTTAATAATTTTTTTAAAAAATAATAAGGAAATTTTTTTTATGAGTCCAATTTTATATTTACCCTGATATAATTTATAATATTTCATTGAGTAGCCTTAATTGTTTTCACGACATAAATCAAAAAATAATAAGAATTTGGTTGCACCAACAAAAGCAACGAGAGATCTTGCAAGTAGGGTAGTTAGAGAAGCTTCATGGTTTAGCTTATTATTTATTGGTCTATATATAACTCTTGCGCTAATAAGCTATTCAGGAATTGATCCATCATTCTCACACAGTATCGATGCTAGTAAAAATATAAATAATTTAGCTGGAATAAGTGGAGCTTATTTTTCTGATTTCTTCTTAAACATTTTCGGTTTATCTGCATGGTGGCTTGTTTTCTTGAGTGTTTATAGTATTTTTCTAATTTATCCTAGAATTGAGAATGAAA
>JAOHSH010000036.1 GCA_028122555.1 Methylophilaceae bacterium | reverse complement strand
ATCTGTTGGATCACAAGTGGGAGATGAACTTTATGAAAATGGAGCCTATTGATAATTTATTTATCTGACGTTTGTTACCATAAATATAATTAACTATGGCACGCGATACAAAAATTGCGCTGAACATAGAAGTTAAAATTCCTAATACAAGTACTACTGCAAAACCTTTAATAGGTCCAGAACCAAACATAAAAAGAGCTAAACCAGCAACCATGGTTGTTATATTGGAGTCTAGTATAGTTCCCCAAGCCATTTTATAACCATTGTTAATACTTGCTTGCGGCGTATTACCATTCCTTATTTCGTCACGAATTCTTTCATTAATAAGTACACTTGAATCAATAGCCATACCTAATGTTAATGCGATAGCAGCTAAACCAGGAAGGGTTAATGTAGCTTGGAGAGCAGAAAGTAATGCTACTAAAAAAAATAAATTAACAGATAGTGTAATTACTGAGATTACACCAAAAACCATATAATAAATTGCCATCATCGCAATAATAGCTACAAAACCCCATAGTGTTGACTGAACTCCACGAGAAATATTTTCTTTTCCCATACTTGGGCCAACCGTTCTTTCTTCAATAATTTCCATTGGAGCAGCTAATGAGCCGGCTCTTAAAAGTAACGCGATATCTGTTGCTTCTTGCGTATTAGACATTCCAGTGATCTGTACACGCCCGCCACCTATTTCCTCGTTTATCTTTGGGGCTGTAACTACTTCTGTTAGATTCTTTTCAATTAAAAGAAGTGCCAACCGTTTATCTATATTTTCACGAGTTACTTGCTTAAAAATACTAGCACCTTTTGCATCTAAGGTAATTGAAACAACTGATTGACCTGTTTGTCCATCAACTCCAGGCCCTGCATTAGTGATTCGTTCGCCAGTTAATATAACTTCTTTTTTTACTAGAATTTTATTACCAAATCGATCATTAAAAATTTCTGAATTTACTGGTATTTGATCCTCATTTCCATCTTCTAATATATCTGAATTTAAGTTATCTTCATTAACCATTCTCATTTCAAGTATTGCTGTTCTTCCTAAAATTTCTTTTGCCTTTGCTGTATCCTGAACTCCGGGAAGTTGGATGACAATCCTATCGGGTCCTTGTTGTTGAATTAATGGCTCTGCTACTCCTAATTCATTTACTCTATTATTTAAAGTTTCTAAATTTTGTTTGATTGCAAATTCTGTAATTGATTTTTTTGTTTGTTCACTAATAACGACTTTAAGAATAATTTCTTCATTAATAAATATTTCTTTTAAATCAAAATTATTATTAATATCCCTAATGATGTTTTTACCTTTATTTAAATCTTCTTTAGACTTAAATTTAATCTGCATAATATCATTATTTTTTGTGGCATCGTAGTAACCAACTTTTTCTTTTCTTAATGCAGTTCTAAATTCACTTAAATAACTGTTAGTGGTTTTTTCAAGAGCCTTTGACAAATCAACTTGCATAAGAAAATGAACTCCACCTCTCAAATCAAGGCCTAGATACATCGGAAGTGCTCCCATATTTGATAGCCAACTAGGTGAGTTTGAAATTAAATTCAAAGCAACTACATACTCCTTTCCTAGAGCCTTTTGAATAATACTTTTTGCCCTTAGTTGTTCTTCAGCATTTTTAAGCTTAACTTTGATATGAAAGTTCTCTAAAATTAAACCAGTATTTTTTATTTGAGATTTTTCTAATTCTTCTTCAATCGATTGAAGTATTGAAGTATCAATTTTTTCACCTGCCTTAATTGGCATTATTTGGATAGCAGATGATTCACCATAAAAATTTGGCATAACAAAAACTATACTTAACAAGATCGTTGTTAAGATTAAGAGATATTTCCAGCGTGCAGATTGGTTCATGTAATTTGAATTAGTATCAAAATTCTTAAATTGATTTAATTGTACCTTTAGGTAATAGAGTTTGGATAGTTTGTTTCTGTATTTTTATTTCAACATTATTGGCAATTTCTATTATGGCGAATTGAGTATTAAGTTTTGTAATCCTTCCTAAAATACCACTATTTGATATAATTTCATCACCGGCTTTGAGCGCGCCTAGTAAAGCTTTATGCTCTTTAGCTTGCTTCATTTGCGGTCTAATCAACATAAAATAAAATAAAACAAAAATTATTATAAATGGTAGAAAGCTAGCTAGTCCTTCATTCAAAATATTTAATCCTTTTAAAAAAGCATGATTCTATCATAAGTCATGCATCTATTCATTAGCTTTGCGAGTTTTTAGGAAGTCATTTTGGTATTCCTTAAACTTTTGATTTTTAATTGCATTTGATGCTTCCTCCATAAATGTTTTATAGAAGAATAAATTATGAATTGTATTTAATCTTAAACCCAACATTTCACCAATTTTAAAAAGGTGATGAAGGTAAGATCTAGAAAAATTTTGGCAAGTAAAGCAATTGCAAGAAGGATCAACTGGTAATAGATCATCTTTATAGCGAGTGTTTTTTAACTTAATATCTCCGAATCTAGTAAATAGCCAACCATTTCTTGCATTTCTAGTAGGCATTACGCAATCAAACATATCAATACCATGTTCAATTGCATTTATAATATCTTCAGGTGTTCCAACTCCCATTAAGTATCGAGGCTTTTCTTTTGGCATCTTTGGCGATATAAAGGCAGTAATTTTTTTCATCTCATTTTTTGGCTCACCCACAGATAACCCACCGATTGCATAGCCGTCAAAACCAATGTTCATAAGTTTTGCTAATGATTCTTCCCTTAACTCCTCGTACATGCCCCCTTGTATTATTCCAAATAATGCATTATTACTATTCGAAAAACTTTCTTTACTTCGATATGCCCATTCTTGGCTGAGTAACATTGAATTTTTAGCTTCATCAAATGTTGCAGGGTAAGGGGTACATTCATCAAAAATCATTGCTATATCAGCATTGAGACTTTTTTGAATCTCGATAGATTCTTCTGGTCCTAGAAAGCATTCATTCCCATTTATTGGAGACCTGAAAGTTACGCCTTGAGGAGTAATTTTTCTCATTTTACCTAAACTCCATACTTGAAATCCACCAGAATC
>JAOHSH010000035.1 GCA_028122555.1 Methylophilaceae bacterium | reverse complement strand
AATGGCTTGGATAACTTATGGTGCAATGTTATTTGGAAGAACTAAATATGGATGGAGAGGTAAAAAAGCTGTTGTCATTTCTCTTTTTGCATTTGTATTTCTTTTTCTGGCATACTTTGGTACAAAATTTGTTATAGAAGTATTGTTAAAATAATTTATTTTAAGTTAATAATTGGCCATTTATTTTTAATTGCTTCTTCTTTCAAAACTTCATCAGGATTTGCTGCTACAGGATTACTTACAATCCTAAGTAATGGAAGATCATTTTGAGAATCACTATAAAAGTAAATTTTTTCGAAATCTTTTGAGCTAAGTTTCTCTTTTTCTAACCATATGTTTAATCTTTCAATTTTACCTTCTTTAAAGGAAGGTATACCTTTAACTTTGCCAGTAAATTCCCCATTAGCCTCTTCAAGATCTGTTCCAATTAAATCATTTATACCAAGAAGTTTACTTATTGGTTTTGTGATATAACTATTAGTCGCTGTAATTATTAATAATTTATCTCCATTATTCTTGTGTTTTGTTACAAGCTGTCTTGCCTTCTTGGTAATCATCGTTGATGTTACTTCATTAATATAACGATTAAGAAGTTCATCTGTTAATTGTCTTGAATTATTTTTAAAAAATTGAAATTGAAATTCGCAGAATTCATAAATATCCAATTTCCCAAGATTATAGTCAGCATAAAATTTTTTATTAGAGTCTTCATGAGTTTTTTTATCAACTAATCCCTCCTTGATCAAAAAAAGGCCCCAATTATAATCGGAATCTCCATCAAGAAGTGTGTTGTCAAGGTCAAAAATAGCTAGATTCAAAAAATATCTCTTTTATAACTGAGCATGTGTACGTTCGTATTTTGCATGCAATTTATTAAGTGCACTAATATATGCCTTTGCGGATGCAATCACAATATCTGTATCTGATCCTTGACCATTTACGATTCTGCCTCCCCTTGATAAACGAACAGTAACTTCACCCTGTGAATCTGTTCCAGAAGTTATATTATTTACCGAAAATAATAAAAGCTCTGATTGTGATTTAACAATTGACTCAATTGCCTTAAATGCTGCATCAACAGAGCCACTTCCTTCTGCAGTTGATTTATGACTCTTTCCATCCATTATCATTTCAATTTCTGAAAAGGGAATCTTTCCTGACTCTGATGCTGTCTTTAGGCCAACTAATTTATAGGAATCGTAGGACTCTTCAACATATTCCTCACTAACCAGTGCATGAATATCCTCATCAAAAATTTCTGATTTTTTATCTGCTAATAATTTAAATCGATCAAAAGTTGCGTTAAATGTTTCTTCAGATTCAATTTCAATACCTAATTCACTCAATCTACTTTTAAATGCATTTCTTCCTGAAAGTTTTCCAAGGCTAATTTTATTAGCTCCCCAACCCACATCTTGAGCAAGCATAATTTCGTATGTTTCTCTATGCTTTAAAACACCATCTTGATGAATACCAGATTCATGAGCAAATGCGTTTGCTCCAACTACTGCCTTATTAGGCTGCACAGGGTATCCTGTTATAGTAGAAACTAGTCGAGATGTTGGTACAATTTGTTTCGTATTAATTTGTGACTCAAGGCCAAAAATATCTTTTCTTGTTTTAACTGCCATTACAATTTCTTCTAAACTAGCATTTCCTGCTCTTTCACCAAGACCATTTATTGTGCATTCAACTTGCCTAGCTCCATTTAGAACAGCTGATAAAGAATTAGCTACAGCCATTCCAAGATCGTTATGACAATGTGTTGACCATATAACTTTATCTGAATTTGGAACCCTTTCTATTAAAGTCTTCATGCGTTGTCCCCAAATGAAAGGAATAGAATAACCTACCGTATCTGGAACATTTATTGTTTTAGCTCCTGCTTTAATTACAGCATCAAAAACTTCAACAAGAAACTCTATATCTGACCTTACAGCATCTTCAGCAGAGAATTCTACATCTTCAGTATAAGAAAGTGCCCATTCAACAGCTTTAATAGCCTGACTAAGAACTTGATCTGGCTTCATTCTAAGTTTGTTTTCCATATGAATCTTACTTGTTGCAATAAAAGTATGAATTCTCTTATTATTTGCTGGCTCTATACTCATTCCAGCCTTTTGAATATCTGATTCTAGCGCCCTCGCCAATGAGCAGACAGTTGATTTCTTAATATTTTTTGCTACAGCCATAATAGCCTCAAAGTCCCCTGGGCTTGCAGCCGCAAAACCAGCCTCAATTACATTCACACCTAATTTTTCGAGTTGCTTAGCAATCCTAACTTTTTCTTCTTGAGTCATAGATGCACCAGGACTTTGCTCGCCATCACGCAATGTAGTATCAAATATTATTAATTTATTTTTCATCAAATATGTCAGTATCTAAAAAATTTTTACTAGTTTTAAATTTTGCCCTTATTAAATTAAAATATCCAGATAAAGAATATCCAAATGCAATTATAAAAATAACCTCTGCAGGGTTATGAGAGATCAGACCAAACACTAGAGCAATTAGAAGGATTACAACGAAAGGTTGGCTGTTCCTCAGGTTTATATCCTTACCACTATAAAAATTAACATCTGCTGTCATCGATAAAGCAACAAAAAGAGTTATTATTAATGCAAACCATTGCATCTGAAAGAAACCTAAAAATATTTCATTTCCATTTATTCCATTATCAAATGAAATCCAAATAAAACTAGCCAATAATGTTGCTGCTGCTGGTGAGGGAAGACCAGAAAAATATTTCTTATTATCAATATCTAATTTAACATTAAATCTAGCAAGTCGAACTGCTGCACAAGTACAATATATAAATGAAACGATCCAACCCAGCTTTCCAAGTGGCTGAAGTGCCCATACATATATAACAAGTGCTGGAGCAACTCCAAACGAAACCATATCAGACAAACTGTCATATTCGGAACCAAATGCACTTTCTGTTTTTGTGAGTCTTGCAACTCTTCCATCTAACCCATCTAAAATTAGTGCAACAAAAATAGCAATAGCAGCATGATCGTATCGTCCATTCATTGCCTGAACAATAGAATAAAATCCAGCAAATAAAGATGCAGTGGTAAATAAATTAGGAAGAAGATAAAATTTATTCCTTCCCTTAACATCTTTTTTTAAATTTTCTTTTATAGTAACCATAGCTATTGAAATTTTATCCTAGAATTGCTTA
>JAOHSH010000034.1 GCA_028122555.1 Methylophilaceae bacterium | reverse complement strand
TATTAAGCTAAATAAGAATCTCAACTATAATTACATAAAATGCAAAAAAATATTATTACTTCTTTCTTTGGCTCCCGAATTTATTCAGAATTTAGAAAATTAGCCTTATTAAATAATGTAAAAGAAAAATCCAAAGGAATTAAGAGCCTAAATTCATCTTACCTTCACTTAGTAGAAAGTAAAGAAAAATTATCTTCCAAGGACCTCAAAAAAATTAAGCAAATTTTAACTTATGGGGAAAATATCAAAGAAGAAGTAACGTCTGAAAATATTATTTTTATTGGGCCGAGAATTGGAACGATTTCACCATGGAGCTCAAGAGCAACAGATATTATTCAACATTGCGGAATTGATATTTTAAGAATAGAAAGAATTAAAACAATTTCTTTTGTAACGAGCTCTGGGAAACCCCTATCTAAAATAGATAAAGAAGCGATAGGTCAATCATTGTATGACCGCATGACTGAATCAATTTTTATTGATCAAAATGATATCAATAAACTTTTTATTCACCACAAACCAAAATCCATTAATCATATAGATATTATCGATAAAGGAATTTATGAATTACATGACTTCAATGAGGCACAAGGACTAGCTTTGTCGGATGACGAAATAGATTACTTATTTAAATATTTTTCGTCTGAAAATAGAAATCCAACTGACGCAGAATTGATGATGTTTGCTCAAGCCAATTCTGAACATTGTCGTCATAAAATTTTTAATGCTAGTTGGATTATAGATGGCAAAGAGCAATCGGATTCGTTATTTTCTATGATTCGTAATACACATAAAATTTCACCAAAGAAAACTATTGTCGCTTATTCAGATAATTCTTCTATTATTGAGGGGTCAGTGATTAATAGATTTTATCCTGATGTTGATGGATATTACTCTGATCATAGCGAACTTACACACTATCTAATGAAAGTAGAAACACATAATCACCCTACTGCAATATCCCCTTTTGCTGGTGCAGCTACTGGTGCAGGTGGTGAAATTAGAGATGAAGGAGCCACGGGGAGAGGATCTAAACCAAAGGCAGGATTAGCTGGATTTTCTGTATCCAATTTAAGAATTCCTAATTTTATTCAAGCCTGGGAAAAAAATAATATCGGCAAACCAGAAAGAATTGCTTCAGCTTTACAGATTATGATTGATGGGCCTATTGGAGCCGCTGCTTACAACAATGAATTTGGAAGGCCCAATATTTTGGGTTATTTTAGAGCTTTAGAATTCTCTAACAAACACACTCTCAAGACATATGGATATCATAAGCCGATTATGCTTGCTGGCGGGATTGGAAGTATTAGTGCCAACCACGCCCATAAAGAAAAATTAAAAGATGGTAATTTACTTATTCAGCTAGGCGGTCCTGCAATGTTAATTGGTTTAGGAGGTGGAGCAGCCTCCAGCATGAAAACAGGTACAAATAAAGAAAATCTTGATTTTGCCTCTGTACAGCGCGGGAACCCAGAATTACAAAGACGTGCTCAAGAAGTCATTGATCGATGTTGGCAACTCGCAGATAAAAATCCAATATTAAGTATTCATGATGTTGGTGCTGGTGGATTATCTAATGCTTTTCCTGAGTTAATTAATGATGGTGGTATGGGTGCAATGATGAATATTCGCGACATTAATAATGAAGAGTTAGGAATGTCACCTAAAGAAATTTGGTCTAACGAAGCTCAAGAGCGATATGTATTAGCTATTGATGTAAAAGATTTAGAAATATTTTCTGGGATTTGTAAAAGAGAAAGGTGCCCTTTTAAGGTGGTTGGAAAAACTACTAAGGGGAAAAATCTTAAGGTTGAAGATAGCCTGCTGAAACAAGATATTGTTAAGATGGATCTTGATGTTCTTTTAGGTAAGCCACCTAAGCTTGTAAAAAAAGTTAGGGGTGGTTTTGTTAACGAATCAAAAAATACAAATTACGGGTCAGGAAAATATTGGCGCTCAATCAAAGGTGACTGGTTAAAGACGCTCAAAGAAGTGCTCAGGTATCCAAGCGTTTCAAGTAAAAACTTTCTTATTACCATCGGAGATCGATCAGTTACTGGTTTAATTGCTCAAGATCAAATGGTTGGGCCTTGGCAAGTACCAGTTTCCAATGTTGGGGTAACAAAAAGTACATTTGATTCAATAACAGGTGAAGCAATGGCCATTGGAGAGAAAGCTCCCATTGCGATGAAAGACGCAGCTGCATCGGCAAGAATGGCAGTATCTGAAGCAATCACAAATATTGCAGCGAGTGCTATTGAAGATATTAGTCTGATTAAACTCTCAGCTAATTGGATGGCGGCATCTGGAAGCAATAAGCAAGATGGTGAATTATTTAGGGCTGTAAAAGCCATTGGTATGGAATTATGTCCTGAATTAGGTATTAGTATTCCAGTAGGAAAGGACTCTATGTCAATGCAAACAACTTGGGAGGATGATGAAGTTAAAACTGTTACATCTCCCCTTTCTGTAATCATTACTGCATTTAGTGAGTCCTATAATGTCAATAAAACACTAACGCCCCAGTTAATTCCAGATGAAGATACCTCAATCATGTTAATTGATTTGGGTGCTGGAAAAAATAGAATGGGTGGCTCAGCATACAACTTGATTAAAAATGACTATGATTTCTTCGTCGACGAACCTCCAGATCTAGATAATATTGGATTAATTAAAAATTTCTTTAAAGGTATTCAGTTTTTAAATAAAGAAAATAAATTACTGGCTTACCATGATCGATCTGATGGAGGGTTAATTACTTCAGCTCTTGAAATGGCATTTGCAGGACGTTGTGGGCTAGAATTAGTACTGCCATTTGAAAAATCAACTGATGGCGCGGATGAAATTAATAAGTTTTTATACAATGAAGAACTCGGGGCTTTAATTCAAGTTAATAATAAGGATATAAACTTCGTTCAAGAATATTTAGGGGGTGAACTCGGCCTATCTTTGAAGACTATCGGGCATCCAACAAAAGAATACTATCATGGTGGTCAGAGAATTGCTTTTTCTTGGACAGTGGGTGGCGGTCATCCCTGTAATATTTATCAGACAACAAGAACAGAGCTTCAAGAAGCTTGGTCAGAAACTAGTTTTCACATTCAATCTATTAGAGATAACCCCAAGTCAGCACAAGAAGAATTTGATCTTATTTCTGATGATAACAACCCTGGCATTAATCCTAGAGTTAATTTTGAAATACCCTCCCAAATTAATGTATCTAAACTAAAACCAAAAATTGCTATTTTGAGAGAGCAAGGTATTAATGGTCACAGTGAAATGGCAGTAGCCTTTAACTATGCAGGTTTCGAAGCACATGATGTGCATATGTCTGACATCCTAAGTGGGGAAAAAAGTTTAAAGGATTTTAATGGACTTGCTGCATGTGGAGGTTTCTCTTTTGGAGATGTTTTAGGTGCCGGGGAAGGTTGGGCAAAATCAATTCTTTTTAATACTAAATTAAGAGATGAATTCCAAGCATTCTTTGAAAGAAAAGATACTATTGCGCTAGGAGTTTGTAATGGGTGTCAAATGATGAGTAATATTAAAGAAATTATCCCTGGAGCAGATTTATGGCCTAAATTCATTAAAAATGAATCAGAACAGTTTGAAGCACGTTTTGTAATGGTTGAGATTACACCAAATAATTCTTTGTTTTTCGATGAAATGATAGGTAGTATTTTGCCTGTTGTTGTTTCTCATGGTGAGGG
>JAOHSH010000033.1 GCA_028122555.1 Methylophilaceae bacterium | reverse complement strand
TGAATATAAAAGATTATTGATTTTAACGGAAATAACATTACTCTTTGAAGAGCTTAAAGCTAAAGATGAAGGTGTTATGGAAGCTGAAATTATTATGGCTGATCAACCGGATAAAAAAATGGTTGAAAACTTATTAATAAGTTTAGAAAAAAGATTTAATAAAAAAATTGAAGGAAAAGTAGTTATTGATAAAAGTATTGTTGGCGGTACCAAAATAATTGTTGGGGATACCGTTATAGATGCATCAGTTCGAGGACAATTAGATAATTTAGCTTACACATTAAAAGCATAAAACCAGGAGATATTAATGCAGTTATCAACATCAGAAATAAGTGAATTAATTAAAACTAGGATTAAAGATTTTTCTACTAGTTCAGAAGCTAGAACACAAGGGACAGTAGTTTCAGTAACAGATGGTATTGTTCGTATTCACGGGCTTTCTAATGTAATGTCTGGAGAAATGATCGAATTCCCAGGTAATACCTTCGGCTTAGCACTTAATTTAGAAAGAGATTCGGTTGGAGCAGTTGTCCTTGGAGATTACGAACACATTACTGAGGGTGATATTTGTAAATGTACAGGAAAAATTCTGGAGGTACCTGTAGGTACTGAACTTTTAGGTCGAGTTGTAGATGCATTAGGAGTTCCAATTGATGGGAAAGGGCCAATAAAAACTAAAACTACAGACAAGTTAGAAAAAGTTGCCCCTGGTGTTATTGATAGACAATCTGTTTCTCAACCAGTTCAGACGGGTCTTAAATCAGTAGATTCTATGGTACCAATTGGTAGGGGACAAAGAGAGTTAATTATCGGTGATAGGCAAACTGGTAAAACTGCAGTTGCTGTTGATGCAATAATTAATCAAAAAGGCCAAGACATGAAATGTGTATATGTTGCTATTGGTCAAAAAGCATCAACGATTATGAATGTAGTTAAGAAACTTGAAGAATATGGCGCAATGGAATACACAACAGTTGTTAGTGCTTCTGCATCAGATTCTGCTGCACTACAATTTTTAGCTCCTTATGCAGGTTGTACAATGGGAGAATTTTATAGAGATCGTGGCGAAGACGCATTAATTGTTTATGATGATTTAACGAAACAAGCTATTGCTTATAGACAAATTTCTTTATTACTCCGTCGACCACCGGGTCGTGAAGCTTATCCAGGAGATGTTTTTTATATTCATTCAAGATTATTAGAGAGAGCTGCCCGAGTTAATGCAAAATATGTAGAGAAATTTACAAAAGGAAAAGTAAAAGGTAAAACTGGCTCCTTAACTGCTCTTCCAGTTATTGAAACAGCAGCTGGGGATGTGTCAGCTTTTGTCCCAACTAATGTTATTTCTATTACGGATGGACAGATTTTCTTAGAAAGTGATTTATTTAATGCTGGTATCCGTCCTGCAATCAATGCTGGTATTTCAGTTTCTAGAGTTGGCGGCGCAGCACAAACCAAAGTGATTAAAAAATTAGGTGGTGGGGTTAGATTAGCTTTAGCTCAATATCGAGAATTAGCAGCTTTTGCACAATTTGCTTCAGATTTGGATGAGGCGACAAGAAAGCAATTGGATCGAGGAATGATGTTTACTGAATTAATGAAACAAGCTCAGTATGCTCCATTAACAGTATCAAATATGGCTGTAACTTTATTGGCAGCCAATAATGGGTATTTGGATGATGTGCCAACAGAAAAAGTTTTATCTTTTGAGTCTGCGCTTCATGGTTTCATGTCATCGAAATATAAATCAGTAATGGATGGCATTGAAAAAACATTAGCACTTGATGAAGATGGTGAAAAGAAAATTGTAAAAGCAATAGAAGATTTTAAAGCTACAAATACTTATTAATATAGGATTTTAAATGGCAGGAAGTAAAGAAATACGAACTAAGATTAAGAGTGTAGAAAATACACGAAAAATCACAAAAGCTATGGAAATGGTAGCTGCTTCTAAAATGCGTAAAGCGCAAGATAGAATGACTGCTGCTAGACCTTATGCGGAAAAAATTAGAGCAGTTGCTGCTCATTTATCTCATGCACAATCTGAGTATAAGCATCCTTTTATTATTCAAAGAGAAAACATTAAAAATATTGGCCTTATAGTTGTTACTTCAGATAAAGGGCTATGTGGCGGGCTCAACACAAACGTCTTAAGATCATCAATAGCTCAAATAAAAGATTGGGAAAAGGAAGGTAAAAAAGTACAAATTAGTGCGATCGGTAATAAAGCAATTAGTTTTATGGGAAGAGTAGGGGCAAATATAAAATCTCAAGTTTCTGGCATGGGAGATACTCCTCACATGGAGGATCTACTTGGAGCAATTAAAGTAATGCTAGATGGTTACGTTGCTGGAGAGATAGATCAGCTTTATATATGTTATACAAAATTTATTAATACTATGAAGCAAGAACCAAATATGGAACAACTATTACCTCTTTCAGGCGATAAAACTGAAACGCCGGATAGTACCTGGGATTATATTTATGAGCCTGATGCAACTTTGGTAATTGATGCATTACTTTCTCGCTATATAGAAACACTGATTTATCATGGAGTGGCAGAAAACATGGCTTCAGAACAGTCTTCAAGAATGGTAGCAATGAAAGCAGCATCTGATAATGCAGGAAACGTAATTGACGAATTAACATTGGTTTATAACAAGGCAAGGCAAGCAGCAATAACTAAAGAAATTTCAGAAATTGTTGGCGGAGCGGCAGCAGTATCGTAAAAATTTTTGAATTTAATATTAATTAATTTAGATGAGTAAGGATAAATAAATGAGTACTAAACAAATTGGAAAAGTAGTTCAGTGTATTGGCGCAGTTGTGGACGTAGAATTTCCTCGAGACCAACTCCCTAAAGTTTATGATGCATTAATTATTGATGATAAAGATTCAACCGCAGAAGCAGGCCTTACTTTAGAGGTTCAGCAACAATTAGGGGATGGTGTTGTTAGAACTATTGCCATGGGTTCATCAGATGGGTTATCAAGAGGTACTCAATTTTCTTCAACAGGAGCCCCTATTCAAGTTCCAGTTGGTGAAGGCACTTTAGGTAGAATCATGGATGTATTAGGACGACCAATAGATGAAGTTGGTAAAATTGATACTAAAGAATTTAGATCAATTCATCAAAAAGCACCTGAATTTAATGATTTATCCCCATCAATTGAGTTATTAGAAACTGGAATTAAAGTTATTGACTTAATGTGTCCATTTGCAAAAGGTGGAAAAGTTGGTTTATTCGGCGGAGCGGGTGTTGGTAAAACCGTGAACATGCTTGAATTAATTAATAATATTGCAAAACAGCATTCTGGATTATCAGTTTTTGCTGGCGTTGGAGAAAGAACCCGTGAGGGAAATGACTTCTATCATGAAATGGCTGAAGCAGGTGTTATTCAACTTGAAAATATGAAAGAGTCAAAGGTTGCAATGGTATTTGGTCAAATGAATGAGCCTCCAGGTAATAGATTAAGAGTAGCATTATCAGGCCTAACAATGGCCGAAAAATTCCGTGATGAAGGCCGAGACGTTTTATTCTTTGTTGATAATATTTATCGTTATACATTAGCCGGAACTGAAGTTTCTGCTTTATTAGGGCGTATGCCTTCAGCTGTTGGATATCAACCAACACTTGCTGATGAAATGGGTAAATTACAAGAAAGAATTACTTCAACAAAAACAGGGTCAATTACATCTATTCAGGCAGTATATGTG
>JAOHSH010000032.1 GCA_028122555.1 Methylophilaceae bacterium | reverse complement strand
AAACTAAAACCAAAACGATTCCCTTTGAAGAAGATGAAATAATTGAAGACAATACATTTATAAATGAAGAATTAAGTCAACAAGGTTCAGAAATTGAATTTCAATTTGGGGACCCAATTAAGATTAATAATCCAAAAGTTATTCGTGAAATATACTCAAAAAAATCCATAAAAAAATCAAAAAAATTATCTGCATTAAAAGCAAAAAATCGAAAAAACTGGCAATGGCCAACAGATGGTGAATTAACTTCATCCTTTAATAGTGGTGCTGACAAGAAAGGTATTGAAATATTGGGCTTAGAGGGACAAGAAATAAGATCAGTGGCAAAAGGAAAAGTTATCTACGTTGGAGAGGATTTAGCTGGCTATGGAAAATTATCAATCATTAAACATGATGATAATGTTTTAAGTGTTTATGGACATCAACAAACAATCCTAATAATTGAAGGTCAAAATGTTCAAGCAGGTCAATCAATCGGAACAATGGGTAGAACTGGTGCTGATGAAGTCAAACTTTTATTTGAAATAAGAAAAAATGGCGAATCAATTGATCCGGTTAAATTCCTAAAAAAAATATCTTAATTAGGTCTTTTTATCTTCATTCTTTAAATAGTTTTTAACTTCTGTCATATCATAAGCACGAGCCCATTTGATCATTTCGTCAAATGCCGGCGCACCAAGCTCTCCGTCTTGAGCATGGATTCCAGCTTGATCTCTAATAAATAAGACCGCAGGAACTACTGCTACCTGAAAATAATCAGCAATAACTTTATCTTTATCTATATCAACCATTCCAAAGATTATATCTTTGTTTTTTTTTGCTGCAGCTTCAAAGACAGGGGTAAATGCAACGCACGGCTTACACCATGTAGCCCAAAAATCTACTATAACAAACTCATTTTCTTCTATTGTCTTTTTAAAATTACTTTTTGTTAGTGTTATTAAATTAGCCATCAGTATCCTATTTCCATTCATTAATAAAGTAAATATCTTTAAGTTTCTTCCTTGAACGTACTTGCCCTTCTTTATCTTTTTGAATCTTACTTAACTTAGATTCATCTAATTTTTTTCCTACAACCATACAAGCTAGAATATCAAAATTTATAGGTATATTTGATAAATTTCTAATTTTTTCTTTATCAAAACCTCCCATTTGGTGAGCTGACAAATCCATACTAGTTGCTTGCAAACAAATATTTTCTCCAGCTGCGCCTGTATCATAATGTGCCCACTGATTTGGCTCGTTATTATGATTAAAGTTTTTATTAGCACAAACCACAATTAAAATTGATGCATCCATAGCCCAATTTTGGTTACCAATAGACAAGCAATTTAGGGCCCTAGTCCATGAAGTTGCATCTTTTTTATTAAATAAGATAAATTGCCATGGCTGATCTCCATAACAAGATGGTGCCCATCTTGCTGCTTCAAATAGAGACTTAATTGAATCATCTTCAATTATATAGTTAGGATCAAAAGCTCGAGGACTCCACCTTTGAGCGATTACATCATTTATTGGTACTTCAGTAGTAGCTTTTTTTTTCATTATTTTTTTTAATTACTATGCAAGATATTTTTAAAATTAGCCCAATTTTAGCTGAAAACTGTTGATATTAAAACAGTATTCAATTCATAATAGTTATTATATTTATTTAAGACATTTTGAATGTTAAAAATTCAATAATTTTAGGCTACACAAATGAATAATAAAAGAACACATGAATTTTTTATGGGCGAAGCTTTAACACAAGCTAAACTATCTTTTGTTGCTAATGAAGTACCTATTGGTGCAGTATTGGTATATCAAAATAAAATTATTTCTAGCGCACATAATTTATCTTTGACAAGAAGGGATCCAACTGCCCATGCAGAAATTTTATCTATTCGCGGTGCTGGGCAATACCTTGATAATTATAGACTAGTTGGTTGTAGTCTTTATGTAACAGTTGAGCCCTGTGTTATGTGTCTTGGTGCTATATTTAATGCAAGAATTAGTAACTTATTCTTTGGGGCTTATGAATCTAAAACAGGTGCTTGTGAAAGTATAGTTAATCTTAAAAATAATAAAAATTTAAATCATCATTGCACAATTCAAGGAGGAATTATGGAGAAAGAATCTAAAGCACTTCTTCAGGGATTTTTTCAAACTAAAAGACAAAAAAAACCGTGAAGGAATTCACGGTTTTTTTAAACTTAAAATTACTAGTCTCTATTTCCCATCAAAGCCATAAGAATATGAAGTAAATGAACAAACAAATTATAGATATTTAAATATAATGCTAAAGTAGCCATAATATAATTTGTCTCACCTCCTCTTACAATTCTATTAACATCATAAAGGATGAAACCTGAAAATATAAGAACTGCTATTCCAGAAATTGCTAATGACATTGCAGGTATTTGAGTGAAAATATTTACAAGCATCGCCAAAATTAAAAGAAGTAAACCAATCATTAAAAATTTACCCATAAATGAAAAGTCTCTCTTAGTTGTGGCTGCAATACTAGATAAAACTAAGAAAATAGATGCTGTTCCACCCGCAGCTAATCCTACAATTTGACCGCCATTACTTAAACTGAATGCAACTTGTAGAATTGGGCCAAGCATTAAACCCATTAAAAATGTAAGGCCTAAAAGAAAAACTACACCAAGACTGCTGTTTTGATTCGCTCTAATTAAATAGAACATTCCAAACATTGCTCCTAAAGTAAGTATGAAAAATAACATTGGGCTTTGAGCTGCAAAGCCAAAATTCATTGTCATTCCAATTAAAGCTCCTATTACTGTTGGAATTAATGAAAATCCTAACAACGCGTAAGTATTTCTTAAAACCTTATTAGTTGCTAATACTGATTGCGACTGAGCCGCAACATTAAAATTATTTTGCATGGTATTTTATAATCCTCGTAAAAGTTATTCATACAACTATAGGATAAGGCTTATAGCTTTAAAGTTCAAGATAATTTAAACTTTAAAACCATTTTTTTCAACTTTTTCAATAATTAACCTAGCTTCTTCAAAGCTAAAATTACAATAATTTATTCTTTTTTCATCCTTAATTTCTTTATTCAATTTCATACATTGGAGTCTTCTTTTAGATTCTTCCGTTGGTTCCCACTGCAAATTCATAAGTAACTCATCTACTTCATTTGGTGAATTACAAAGAAGTACCATGTCACATCCAGCAATTAATGCTCTTTTAACTCTTAATGAAATATTACCTACCGCATCTTGCGCAGCCTTCATGCTCATATCATCACTAAGAATTGCCCCCTTAAATTTTAACTTCCCTCTTAATTGGTCTTGTAGCCAAAAATCTGAAAGTCCTGATGGATCCTGATCACACAAAGAATAGATCACATGTGAAGGCATAATGGCTTTAATTCCGTTTTGAATAAGTCTGTCGAAAGTTAACATATCATTATTTTGAATAGTTTCTAATAAGCGATTATCTCTAGCTATTTCTAAATGAGTATCTGCCTTGATATATCCATGACCAGGAAAATGCTTACCAACAGACTGCATTCCACCAAAAAATAATCCCTCAACCAGAGAGCTAGCTAATTCACTAACAGCCTGAAAATCATGATGAAAAGACCTATCTCCAATGATTGAGCTATTTCCATAATCAATATCTAAAACTGGTGTAAAGCTAAAATCAATATCAACTTCTGCTAATTCATTCGCAATTACCCACCCAGTTAGCTTAGCAATTATATTAGCTTGGCTTTTATC
>JAOHSH010000031.1 GCA_028122555.1 Methylophilaceae bacterium | reverse complement strand
ACTTAAGGAAAAGATTTTTCAATATCATAGTGAATTACAACTAAGAATTAATAGAGATTAAAAATGAATAAATATGAATTTCCCTTAAATGAAAGAATAAGAAAATTTCTTAGAATTGAAGAAATATTTAACAAGATGGAAGCTCAAATATCCATAAAAAAAGAATTTTCCGAGTTTAATTGTTTCAATACATTTTTTAATATTATGGCAACTGCATCCCGTGCAGACCTTAAAGTAGAACTTATCCAGGAAATTGAAAAACAACGTTTAAAAATAAAAACCAAAATTAAAACTAAGAAAAATATACAAACTATTACTGACCTTAACCGTCTGAGAGTAAAACTAGAGAAAAGTAAAATTATTACAGGATTTAATTTTGGTGGCGACAAATTTTTACATGAACTTAAGACTAGATCTGATAGTCCTTATGGTATTGTAAGTTCTGATTTTCCTGAATTTCAATTCTGGTTACAAAGAACCACATTTAATGAAAGAAAAATTTATTTTAAAAATAAATTAGAAAGTTTTGGATCAATAAGAAATGCTATTAATTACCTAATGGATTTATTAAGAAGTCATGTTGAGGGGTCAATGATGCAAACAAAAACTGGAGCTATTCAATACAAGCTAAATCCCTTACTTAGGAATGATCTTGTTATTATTACTCTCGGTTCATCATATAATTACTTTCCTAGTATTTCTGCAAATAAATATGCTGTTAATGTTCATTTCTCAAATAATCCATCTGGTACTAGCACTTCAACTGCAACTAAATTAGTTAAATTTAAACTTGGTATAGCTTCGTTTTAAAATGTTTAAAAAATGTCCAAATTGTAATAAACTCTCATGTGTTACCAAAGATAATAAATTCAGACCATTTTGCTCAGAAAAATGTAAATTAATAGATTTTGGAGCATGGGCAACTGAGAAATTTCAAATACCAGGCAAAAATAATGAATCCGACTATGATGAAAACTTTTAACTCGTTAGTATTTTTGATAATTTTTTTATTCCCTTTCTTTGTGTATGGAGAAGAGTTTTCTATTTCTACTAAAAATAATTTAATTCTAGAATTAAGGCCAGGTCAAAAAGTTACTGCTGGATTTATGGATATTACTGTAAGTGAAAATGTAAATATTATAAAGATTGAGTCAAAATTGATTGGTAATATAGAAGCCCATTCAATGATAATGGATGGTGAAATAATGAAAATGAGAAAAATTAAACCAGAGCTTAAAAAAAATATAGAGTATAAATTTCAACCTGGCGGTGATCACTTAATGTTTTACAATGTTAGCGAAAAACTTAAGAAGGGAGATAACATTAACTTATTATTTACTTTTGAACTAAAAAATCAAAAAAGATTATCAAAATCTATTCAATTTAAAGTTAAATAATTACTTCCAAATCAATCTTTGTGATGCTACCCCTATTGCTCCGTTTTCTATAGCAATTTCATAATCATTAGCACCTAACCCGCCAAGTGCATAAATTGGTATATTTACTTTATTAACTAATTCCTTAAATTTATTCCAACCAATTGGCTTAGTAGCTGGGTGAGATAAAGTTTTTTTCACAGCAGATAAAACCAGAAAATTAATCTTTAACTTTTCAGCAATTTTAATATCCTCTTGCGTATGACAGGAGGCTGATACAATTAAATTTTTAGGAATTTTTTTAATTCTTAGAAGGTCAGACGATCTCAAGTGAACTCCATCAGCTTTAATTTCTCTTGCTAAATTTAAATCATAATTAACAATTACTTTTACATGCCTTGGCTTACAAATGTTAATAATTTCTTTTGAAAAAATTTTAAGTTCATTAGGTGAAATATTTTTTTCCCTGACTTGAATTAAGCTCAAACCATCATGAATTTTTTTTTGTAATTGATTAAAAAATACTTCTTTTGATGTTTCTGATAAATTTGTTATTGCATAATACTTAGGGAGATCTAATGCTTTCTCAACAAAACTATTAGCAGGCAGAATAGGTGAGATGTTTGAGTTTCGTATGTATGTCCATACTAATTCCTGTCTTTCCTTTGGAGTAACTTCACCTTCCCATTCATTTACTTTAAAAAAATTGAGTGTTATGTCGTTATTTTCATAGGAATACTTTCTAGTAACCCATTTTTCAAATTTAGTTACCCTAACGCCTATTTCTTCATAAATTTCCCGATGTAAAGCATCAATTGATGTTTCATCTTTTTCCATCTTGCCCCCTGGAAATTCCCACCAACCTTCCCATGATTTTAAAGGTGGTCGTTTTGCAAGAAGAACTTGATTTTTAGAGTTGATTAAAATTGCAACTGAAACATCAATATTCACTTTTTTAGGTTCTATATTCTGCGTTAATCTTTATATATTCATATGATAAATCAGTTGTCCAAATTGTAGATTTATGAATTCCATTATTTAAGTCAACCTTTAAATTAATTTCAGATTTATTCATTTCTTTCTGAATTACCTCTTCATCAAAACATTTTGCAACAGCACCCTCACTGGCGAATAAAATTTCATTAATATATAAGTCAATTAGAGAAATATCTAAATTCTTTAAATTACTATTACCGATTGCTGCAAATATCCTTCCTAAATTTGGGTCACTTGCAAAAAAGGCTGTTTTTACTAAGGGAGATTTAGCTATACTCATACCTATTTCATTACATTCTTTTAAACTATTCCCACCTAACACTTTAATAGTTATAAATTTTGTGGCTCCCTCTCCATCTCTTATAATTGCCTGTGCAAGTTCGAGAGCAATATCAAAAAATGCTGATTTTAAGACCTTATAGTCGGCATCCTCCTGAACTATCTTAGAATGTTTAGATTTATTTGAGGCGACAGTAATAAATGAATCATTTGTTGATGAATCTCCATCTACAGAGATACAATTAAATGTTGTATCTGTAATTTCTTGGTTTAATTTTTGTAACATTTCTATAGAAATATGAGCATCAGTTGAAATGAAGGCAAGCATTGTAGCCATTTTTGGATGTATCATTCCAGCCCCCTTACTTATTCCAGTAATTGTCACTTTTTGATCCTGAATAAATATACTTTTTGATACAGCCTTTGGGAGCGTATCAGTGGTCATAATTGCCTTTGCTGCTTCAAGCCAATTATTTTCGTTTAAACCTTTAACTAAATTTGGAATAGATTTCTTTATATTCTCTACTGGAAGTCTTGTCATTATAACTCCAGTCGAAAAAGGTAAAATTCTTTCAGGACTTACTTCTAGCGATGCCGATAGAGATTGACAGATTGATTTAGCATCTTCTATACCTATATCTCCAGTTCCAGCATTAGCTGATCCAGTATTTACAATTAATGCTTTAATAGAACTTGTTATTCTTAGGTGATTTTTCGAAACTACTACGGGCGCTGCACAAAATTTATTTTGTGTAAATGTCCCCGAAACTATAGATCCATTATCAAAAACCATTAACATTAAATCTTTATGGCCTTTACTCGCGAGTCCAGCAGACAAAGTGGCGAGTTTAACTCCTGGTATTCTCAACAAATTTTCGCTAAGAGGCATTTTCAAATTAATAGCCATATATTTATTTTTGCCTCCAAATAGTACCTTCTGCAGTATCTTCTAATAGAATATCATTTTCTAAAAGAAGTTTTCTGATTCTGTCTGCTTTTTCGTAATCTTTATTTTGTTTGGCTAAATTTCTCTCTTTAATTAAATCATCAATATTTGCATCAAGATTGATACATGGTTTCATAACGCCTTGT
>JAOHSH010000030.1 GCA_028122555.1 Methylophilaceae bacterium | reverse complement strand
AACTGATCACGATGATATTGCTGGACTAAAAGAAGCAAAACTAATGGCATCAAAGTTAAATATAATTTTTATAAATGGAGTTGAGATTTCAGTTACTTGGAGAAAAAGAACTCTTCATATAGTTGGCCTTAATTTTGATGAATCCAATATAAATCTTATTAATGGTTTAAAACAAATACGTTTAGGACGAGAAAAAAGGGCAGAAGGAATGGCTCATAGTTTAGGCATGGCATCGATATTTAATGCATTAGAAGGTGCTAAGAAGTTTACTAAGCAAGGCACTATAGGTAGGATACATTTTGCTCAGTTTCTAGTTTCTCAAGGACACGCGAAAGATATTAAACAAGCGTTTAAAAAATTTTTAACTCCGGGCAAGCCTGGTTATGTTGACCATGAATGGGCTTTATTAGAAGATGCAGTTTCATGGATCACTGATGCAGGAGGCGATGCAGTAATTGCTCACCCTGGTAGATACGATATGGGTAAAAAACTGTACCCATCACTTTTGGCTGATTTTAAGTCATTTGGAGGAACTGGTATTGAGGTAGTGTCTGGTAGTCAAGATCCTTCCCAGTCTTCATATTTTGCAAAACTAGCAAAAGAATATGATTTATTTGCCTCATGTGGTTCTGATTTCCATGGCCCCGGTATTTCTCATAGAGCAGTAGGTTTTGCTAGGGAGTTGCCTGAACAATGCAAACCTATTTGGTCCAAATGGCCAAATGTAATAAATGATATGCATTAGGAACAAAAATAATTTTAATGACATTTTTAGACTGTTATAGATAAGGATGGATAATAGAATGAGCGAAAAAAATCAGAATAATAAAAAAAGAGTTCTTACTGGTATTACTACAAGTGGGATTCCTCATTTAGGAAATCTATCAGGAGCTGTTCTCCCGGCAATTGAAGCTAGTAAAGAAAAAAGTGTTTCAAGCTTTTTATTTTTAGCAGATTACCATTCATTAATTAAAAATATAAACCCTGAATTAACGCACTCATCTAGCTTTGAAATTGCAGCTTGTTGGTTAGCTTGTGGATTAAACCCTGAAAAAGTTACTTTTTACAGGCAATCAGATGTACCTCATATTTTTGAACTTACATGGATCCTAAATTGCTTAGCTGCAAAGGGTTTGATGAACAGAGCACATGCATATAAAGCAGCTGTTGCAGAAAATGATAATGCAGTTGATCCTGATAAAGGAATTAATATGGGGCTTTATAATTATCCTATTTTAATGGCAGCTGATATTTTGATGTTTAAGGCCGATATAGTTCCAGTAGGACAAGATCAAAAACAACATATAGAAATGACAAGAGATATAGCTAATAGATTTAATCATTATTATGGAGATATTTTATCAGTTCCGGAAGCAATGATAGATGAAAAAAAAGGAATAATTCCAGGTACTGATGGAAGAAAAATGAGTAAAAGTTATAATAATACTATTCCTATTTTTGATACTTCAAAAAAATTAAGAAAAGCAATAATGAAAATTAAAACTAACTCACTTGAGCCTGGAGTTCCAAAAGATTCAACTGACTGTTCGGTATTTAAAATTTTTCAAGCATTTGGAAATGAAGATGAAATTCTTAATTTAAATAAAAAATATGAGAATGGGATAGCTTGGGGTGCAGCTAAAGAGGAATTATTCAATTTACTTGATGAAAAAATTAAACCTTTTAGAAGTGAATATGAGAAAATTACTCAAGATAAAAGCTATATTGAAAAAACGCTTAGGGAAGGAGCCGAAAAGGCATTAAGTATATCAACACCTGTAATTGAACAAATAAGAAACGCAATAGGCATAAAGGAGTTTAAATAAATGAACAAGGGAACTCGACCTAAAAAATTAAAGTATAAGGGTATATGGAAGAGTTAACAATAATTCAAAAAATAACTGCTTATGCAATACCTATTATTTTTGCAATTACAGTTCATGAAGCAGCTCATGGGTATGCAGCAAAATATTTTGGAGATATGACAGCTCAGTATTTAGGAAGAATTAGCTTAAATCCATTAAAACATATTGACCCGATAGGAACAATAATACTTCCAGCATTGACAGTTATGTTGGGAGGTATTTTGTTTGGATGGGCAAAGCCTGTCCCAGTAAATTTTTCCAATTTAAGAAATCCAAAGAAAAATATGATGTGGGTTGCTCTGGCAGGACCACTATCTAATTTATTGATGGCTATTTTTTGGACATTTTTATATGCACGATTACAAATATTTCCAGATGGTTCTATATTCTTCTTACAAGTTATGGCTCTAGCAGGTATTCAAATAAATCTTATCTTAATGGTATTAAATATGATTCCAATTCCACCATTAGATGGCGGGAGGGTCGCTGTAAGTTTGTTACCTTATCCATGGTCAAGTTATATAGAAAATCTAGAAAAATATGGATTATTTATAATAATATTTCTACTTTTTTCTGGCGTACTCGGTACTATATTATTTCCACTTATAAATATAAGTAAAAGTATTATTTTTACTATATTTGGTTAAATAGGATAACTTTTAAAAATGGCAATAGAAAGAATAGTTTCTGGCATTAAACCAACTCTAAATTTATTTAATAATGAATATGATTTAAAGCTTTCTAATTGGATAAGTATGCAACACGAAAATGAATGTTTATTTTTTGTTGCTGATTTACATTCTTTAGTCACAAGAAATGCTAATCCAGAATTAATTGAAAAAACTACTGAACAAATGATTATTGATTGGTTAGCGTGTGGGATAGATCCTGCGCAAGCGACTATTTTTATTCAATCTAAAATTCCAGAGCATACAGAAATTTTTACATTGTTATCAATGATTACCCCAATAAATTGGTTTAGTAAGATAAATAATTTAGAAGATAGAGAAAAAAAGACTTTAACTTTGGGTAATTTAGCCCAAGATTTAATGCAAAGCACAGATGTTTTACTTTACAGAGCTACTCAAATATCAGGAGCTAAAAATCAAATACCATTTGTTAAATTAACTTCAAATATTGTCAAAGAATTTAATAATTTATATGGCAAAGATATTGGCTATCAAGAAAAAGCTAAAGAAGCTATAAAGAAACTCGGAACAAAGAAGAGTCATTTGTATGAAGAATTGCGAGCTGCATATTTAGCAAAAGGCGATGAGCAAGTTTTAGAATCTGCTCAATCACTTATTGAGGATCAGCAGGGCTTAAGTCTTGGCGATAAAGAAAGGTTACTTGGGTATTTAGAGGGTGGAGGTAAAATGATACTTATAGAACCAGAATTTAAACTGATGGACAAGGAATCTAATACTATCCCATTTAATAGAGAATCTAAAATCTATAAAGATAAGTTACAACAGTATAAAGATAGTCCAGATCTAATTAGAAGTGTTGCGGCAGATGGCTGTGAAAAGGCAAGAAAAATTGCTAAAGATACTATGAGAGAAGTCCGGGAAGAAATGGGAATAGATTTTTAATGACTGCCATTATAAATAATTCAGCTAAGGTTTATGGTGAAGAAATAAAATTACTCCCTCAAGATCTATACATACCTCCTGATGCTTTAGAAGTCTATCTTGATTCATTCGAAGGACCTTTGGATTTATTAATATATTTAATTAGAAAAAATAATATTGATATATTAGATATTCCTATGGCTAATTTAACTTTGCAGTATATAAATTATGTTGAAAGAATGAAGGCCATAAAGTTAGAGCTTGCAGCAGATTACCTTTTAATGTCTGCAATGTTAATTGAGATTAAATCAAGAATGCTTCTTCCAAAACCATCAATAGAAGATGAGGAAGAAGATCCTCGAGCAGAATTAGTGAAAAAGCTTATTGAGTATGAATTAATGAAGGATGCTGCTGAAAACCTTAATCAGATGCCTCAAGTCGGAAAAGATATTATGATTGCTCAATCATACTTTGAAAGAGTAACTGAAATTGAATATCCAGATATCTCTATTGATGAATTATTTGAGGCATGGAAAAATGTTCTTAAAAGAGCGAAACAATTTGAGCAAGTACTTTTTGAA
>JAOHSH010000003.1 GCA_028122555.1 Methylophilaceae bacterium | reverse complement strand
AATAAAAATAATCAATAAATTAGGATTGCATGCAAGAGCATCGAGTAAGCTCACGAAATTAGCTTGCACCTTCAAATCTGAAATTTTTTTAACTAAAGACAAAAATAAAGTAAATGCTAAAAGTATTATGGAAGTTTTAATGTTAGCTGCAAGTAAAAATACTATTATTTCATTAGAAGCTAATGGTCCTGATGAAAAAGAAGCTATTTCAGTTATTGAAAAACTTTTCATTGATTATTTTGGGGAGGGTGAATAATGTCTACCTTTAATATACATGGTGTTCCTGTTTCTAATGGAATTGCTATAGGAAAAGCACATCTTATTTCTAATGCTTTATTAGAAGTTGTTCATTACCAATTAGATAAAAAAGATGTAAAAAATGAAATCAAAAGATTATCAGGGGCATTGAATGAGGTTAAAAAAGAACTAATAAAAATAAGAAAGCAACTACAAAAAGATTCTTCCAATGAATTCTCAGCTTTTATTGATACTCACTTAATGATCCTTACTGATAAAAATTTTTCAGAAGAGCCCAAAAGAATAATTAGTAAAGATCGTTGTAATGCAGAATGGGCATTAAAACAACAAATGGATTTTTTTATTAGGAAATTTGAACTGATAGAAGATGAATATATTAAAGAAAGAAAGAATGATGTTATTCAAGTTGTTGAAAGGATTTTAAAAGTTTTACTTGGTCACCCAAGTCAATCTAATCAACTTAAAAATGAAAGCTCTACCATTTTAGTTGCTCATGATATATCACCTGCAGATGCGCTTCAATTCAAGAATCATCAATATGCTGCATTTATAACCGATATGGGAGGCTCAACATCCCATACAGCCATTCTTGCAAGAAGCCTAAATATACCTTCTATTGTTGCCCTCCAAAATGCTAGAAAGCTAATTAAAAATAACGAACAAATTATTGTTGATGGGAACCAGGGCATAGTTATAATAAATCCTTCATCAGATATTCTTGACGATTACTTAGTTAGACAAAATCTTTGGGGTATTGAGCAAAAAAAACTCTCAAAAATAAAAAATATTGAATGCAAGACTTTGAACAATGAAAAAATTGAATTATTGGCTAATATTGAGGTTCCAGGTGATATATCATCAGTAAAAGATAATGGAGCTTCAGGTATAGGGCTCTTTCGAACAGAATTTCTATTTATGAATAGAAGAGAGCTACCAAATGAAAAAGAGCAATTTGAAATATATAAATCAGTAGCAAGATCTATGAAAGATAAACCTGTAGTAATAAGAACTCTAGATTCTGGCGCTGATAAATTAACATCTGCAGATACAACTATTAGCTCTAATCCTGCATTAGGTCTTAGGGCGATAAGATTGTGCTTATCAGAACCTCAATTATTTAATATACAACTTCGGGCTATATTAAGAGCTTCTAAATTTGGTAAAATTAAGATATTAATACCTATGCTTTCTTCTTTATCAGAGCTAAGACAAACTAAATTATTAATTGAAAGAGCTAAAAAATCTTTAAGTAATGAAAAAATTTTATACGATAATAATATTAAAATTGGAGGTATGATTGAGGTTCCAGCAGTTGCAATTAATGCTGATGTTTTTGCACAAGAATTAGATTTTTTGTCAATTGGAACTAACGATTTAATTCAATATACACTTGCAATTGACAGGACTGATGACAGAGTTTCACATTTGTATAATTCTCTTCACCCTGCGATATTGAAATTGATTAATATAACAATTAAAGCTGGCAAGAAATATAAAAAAGAAGTTTCAATTTGTGGAGAAATGGCAGGTGATTCTAAACTTACTAAATTTCTTCTTGGTATGGGTTTAAGAGATTTTTCAATGCATCCATCAAGAATATTAAATGTAAAAAAACAAGTTTTAAATTCAAATACACAAAAATTAGAAGGATGGTCTGCTAAAATTCTAAAAAGTAATGAATCAGAAAATATAGAAACTTTAATTCAAAAAATTAATCAATAACATATATAAAAAAACTGGAGATACCTATTATTCATAATCCATTATTAAATAGAGTTGGTCTACCTTTATTTGAACAAATAAAATTAGATGATATTTCGCCTGCAATAAATAAAGTTCTTAGAGATAACAAACAGATGATTACAGAAATTGAATCTAACAATATGGCCCCTACCTGGGAGAACTTTGTATGCCCCCTTCAACAAAGTAATGAAAGATTAAGTCGAGTATGGTCTCAAATTAATCATTTAAACTCTGTAGTCAATAATGAAGAACTAAGAATAATTTATAATAAAAATCTTAATAAAGTAACAAAATACTATTCTGAACTTTCTCAAAATCAATTGATTTATAAAAAATTTAAGAAAATTAAAATTGAAAAGTTATATAAAAAACTTTCAGCCCCACAAAAAAAAATTATTTTAGATGAAATTTTAGGCTTCGAACTAGGGGGTGTTGGATTAGCTGAGGATAAAAAAATTGAATTTAAAAAAATTCTTAGCAAACTGTCTAAACTTAGTGCAAGTTTTGAAGAGAACTTATTAGACTCAGTAAATAATTATTCACTTCTTATTGAAGATAAGAAGAGTTTAAAAGGAATCCCAAAAAATATTTTGGAGAAAGCAAGAATTGAAGCAAAAAACCAAAAAAAAGATGGGTGGTCTTTTACTCTTGATTTCCCCTGTTACTTGCCCTTAATGCAATATGCAGAAAATAGAGAGTTAAGGAAGAAAATTTATTACGCTTATGCTACGAAAGCATCGGAGCTGAGTGGTAAAAAAACAGATAATACAGATAATATTAATAATATTCTATTGAATAAGAAAAAATTATCTAACCTATTGGGATTCTCAGATTATGCTTCTATGGCTTTAAAGACAAAAATGGCTAATTCTAGTAAAGAAGTTGTTGATTTCCTTGAAATATTAGCAAAAAAAGCAAAGCCATTTGCTATTAAAGATATGAAAGATCTTGAAAGTTATGGTCATAAAATCAATATAAAAAATATTGAGGCATGGGACATAGCTTTTATATCAGAAAAAATAAAAGAGAAGCGTTTTAATTATTCTGAACAAGAAATTAAGAACTATTTTCCCGATTATAAAGTAATTGAAGGTTTATTTAAGGTCGTTGAGACAATCTATGGAATTTATATTGAAAAAGAAATAACAGAAGTTTGGCATAAAGATGTCACATTCTATAAAATTAGAAATTCAACTAATCAAATAATTGGTTACTTTTATTTAGATCTTTATGCTCGAAAAAATAAAAGAGGAGGAGCATGGATGGATGAGGCTATTTCAAAGTTTAAATTTCCTAATGAAAAAACTTATCCTGTTGCTTATTTAACATGTAATTTTACTGCACCGATTCATAATGATACTTCTTTATTAACCCATGATGAGGTTGTTACACTGTTTCATGAGTTTGGACATGGTCTTCATCATCTATTAACAGAAATAAATGACTATGGCGTCTCTGGAATACAAGGTGTTGAATGGGATGCTGTAGAGTTACCTAGTCAATTTATGGAAAATTTTTGTTGGGAATGGTCAGTTATAAAAAATATGACTGAACATGTAACTAATAAAAAACCAATGCCTAAAGCTTTATTTAAAAAACTTTTAAAATCTAAAAATTTTCAATCTGGTATGCAAACCACTCGTCAAGTAGAATTTGCATTGTTCGATATTAAGCTTCATAGTAGCTATAACCCCATTAATAAGAATTTTCTCTCGCTTCTTGATAAAGTTCGTAATCAAGTTGCAGTTGTGATTCCTCCAAGTTGGAACCGATTTCCACATAGTTTTTCTCATATATTTGCTGGTGGATATTCTGCAGGATACTACAGTTATAAATGGGCTGAGGTTCTATCAGCCGATGCCTTCAGTCTGTTTGAGGAAATGGGAATTCTATCAGCGGAAGCAGGTTATAAATTTAGGAAAGAGATTTTATCGAAAGGTGGATCGAGGCCTGCTATTAAGTCTTTCATTAAATTCCGAGGTCGTAAGCCTTCAATTGATGCTCTTTTAAAACACCATGGTCTTCAAAAATGAAAATTGCGACCTGGAATGTTAATTCCTTAAATGTCAGATATCCACATGTCATTTCATGGCTTAATAAAAATCAACCTGATATTCTATGCCTTCAAGAAACTAAACAAGATAACGATAAATTTCCTTATTCTGATTTTAAATCTCTTGGCTGGTATTCTTATCATAATGGCCAAAAAACTTATAATGGTGTTTCAATTATTAGCAAAAAACCTTTAATCAATATTTCATTAAATATTGATGGTTTTGAAGATAACCAAAGTCGCTTAATTTCTGGAACATATGAAGATACTAAAAATAAAACAATTAGAGTTATATCTGCTTATATTCCTAATGGCCAATCTTTAGATTCTGATAAATTTATCTATAAAAAAAAATGGCTTTCACATTTCTACAAATTATTAAAGGATTTAAAAAAAAACTACGAAAATATTATTTTGACTGGTGATTTCAATATCTCTCCACAAGATATTGATTGTCATGACCCAAAAGTATGGATAGGTAAAAATCTAGTATCTGATATTGAAAGAGATTACTTTAAAAAGATCTTAAATCTGGGTTTTACAGATTCATTTAGGTATTTAAACCCTGATTCTATTGAGTTCTCATGGTGGGATTATAGGATTCCTTTAAAAAGAAACTTAGGTATGCGAATTGATCATATTCTTACAACGGAGTCTCTATTGGATAATTTAAAAAAAGCATATATTGATAAACAACCACGTGAAATGGAAAGGCCATCTGATCACACTCCTGTTGTTACTGAATTAAACTGACTACTTACTACTTACTTTTAATTCCAAGAGATTTTAACTTTCTATACAAATGAGTTCTTTCCACACCAGATTTTTTTGCTAATTCTGAAACAGAAAGTTTTTTTTGCATATGAAATTTAAAATATAATTTTTCAAATTCATCTCTTGCATCTCTAAGAGATTTATTAAATATTACCTCGCTCATATCTAGAGTGCCTTTTTCAGGAGGAACTTTTTTGTTTACCTTTAATTTAAAACTCTGTAAATAATTTACCACGTCTTCCGATGATATTTTTTGGCCTTCAGAAACCTTAATTAAATTAAAAATAATATCATCGAGTTCATCTATATTTTTAATAATATTACATATTCTTAAAGAATTTAATGCAGAAATCTCAAATTCTTTATACCCAAGATGCTTATTCATTGTCAGATAAAATTTAAGTATTGCTATTGAGAAATCAGGGATTAGATCTTGATTATTTGTGAAATCAGGCATACTTAAAATATTTTCTTTTGGTGTGTCACTACCAATAATACTTTTCAGATTATCATCAACAAAAATAACTTTTATTTGTTCATAGGTATTCTCATTTAAGAATTTTATTATATTTTCTTTTACTATATTTTCAAATTGTGAAAAATTTTTAAATAGTATTGCACTGCAACCTTTTTGTGCTGCTTTTTCAATAAAATTATCTTTAATAATTACATTTGAATCTATCAATAAATAATTCGTACCTACAAGACTATTAATACATATATTAATAAAATTGCCTTCTGATCCTTCTAAATAAATTAAATTTAAAGCTTTAAGATCTATTAGTTTTTGTTTACAGTGAATGACCCAATTTACTTGTGAAGTATTTATAAAATTTTGGTCAATTTTTGATATGTGAATTTCTTTTTTTAAAGCTGAGTTTAACGTATTTAATAATTTTTGTAATGAGATTGGTTTTTCAAGAAAATCATAGGCTCCAATCTTTGTTGCTTCAATTGCTGTATCAATCGTTCCATGGCCTGACATCATTATTACTGGACAATTTATTACATTAGCTGTTGCCCATTGTTTCAGTAAAGTTATACCATCACAATCTGGCATCCAAATATCTAAAAGAATTAATTCAATATCTTCTTTATTTTTAATTAATTTTGCTTCTTCAGCATTTTCTGCCAAATATAATTTATGCCCCTCATCTTCAAGAATATCTCTTAATGATTCTCTAATATCTTGCTCATCATCAACAATTAATATATTTGTCTTAGCCATAACTTTTAATTTTTTCCACTTTTAAGTTTTATTATGACCCTTGTTCCAGAGTTATCAATTCTTTCAATTTTAATACTACCATTATGCTCTTCAATAATTTTATGAACTATTGCTAATCCTAGACCAGTTCCTGTCTTCTTTGATGTTACATATGGTTCAAATATTCTTCCAATGATCGTATCAGGAATACCAATACCATTGTCCTCAATATTCAATTCGACTTCATTAATATACTTTCTAATAAATATTTTTATTTTAGGTTTTTCAATACCTTTTAATGCATCTTGTGAATTTTCTATTAAATTTATTATTACTTGCCTTAGTTTATTCTGATCAGCATAAATTATTGGTATATTTTTATCCTTTTGTATATTAATTATTTTACTTATTTCATATAGCTCAATGACCTCATCTACAAGGTTATCAATTCTTATTGCATCTTTTTCAAGCTTAGGTGGTCTTGCATATTCTGCGAATTCATTAACCATAATTTTTAACGCGTTTACTTGATTTACAATTGTTTTTGTAGAACGCTCTAGAACAATTGAGTCATCTTTATTTAACTTATTACTAAACTTATGTTGTATTCTTTCTGCTGATAATTGTATTGGAGTTAGGGGATTTTTTATTTCGTGAGCTAGCCTCCTAGCAATTTCACCCCATGCACTATGCCTTTGTGCTTTTGTAACTTCAGAGATATCGTCAATTACTAATACGTATGATTTGTTTTTATTCTCAATTAATGGGGTTATTTGTAACATTATTGTCCTTTCCTGACTATCTTTATTAAGTTTAAATTCTTGGCTAACTTCTTTTTTATTTTTTTTATTTGTCGCTATATAATCTTCAATAAATTCATATAGCGGTTCAAAAATTTTATTATTTGATATTATTTTACTCATTGACTTATTATTCATAGGGCTATTCTTATTTTGAAGCATTCTTGATGCTGAAACATTATTTAATCGAATAATTTTTTTATCATCAATAACAATAACGCCAGTTGTTAAATGCGCTAGTATAGTTTCGAGAAAAGTTCTTGCAATTTCTACCCTTTCTCTGTCTTTCTCTGAATTTTTTGTTGCTTCTTCCAATTGTGAAGTCATACTATTAAATGAGCTTATTAATACACCTATCTCATCTTTGCCTTGTTTTGAAGTAATTTTTTTATAATTTCCTTTTGATATTTGTCTTGTTGCATCTGCAAGCATAGCTAATGGCGAGGAGAATCTTCTACTAATAACAAAAGAGGCTGCTACAGATGATAATAAAGCTAATAGTAGAACTAGTGTTAGCGTTAAAATATAAATAATTTTTAATGAATTTCTACTATATGTAAGCTGTTGATATTCATCATAAACAGATTCTACAGATAATGCTAAATTTGCAATTGATGGTGGTATTGGTTGAGTTAATTGAAGAATTAATCTTTTTGACATTACATTTTCTGAAATTATTGGTGTAAAAGCTTTTAAGTATATTTGCTCGCCATTTGCTTCTTCAATTCTTCCAAAAAAATCTTGCCCCCCTCTTTCTAAATCTTCAATATTAGGGATAGGAGGAATTAAATCATTTTTTTCACTTGAAACTTCTATTATCATAGAATCTTGATCAAATATCACAGCATCTTGAATACCAAACTTTGCTCTTAGATCTGACAAAATATTATTTCTTTGTTCTGGATCTGCATTTCCAATTGAGTAAGCGATACTTTTGCCTTTTAATTCAATATCACTCATCAAAATATCAATTGTTTTTTGTCCTAACGTTAACCCCCCCTCTAAGGCTGATTCAACTTTTACGTCAAACCATGACTCAATTGATTTTGTTAAAAAATTCACAGACACTAAATATACAATAAGAACTGGAACAATTCCCATTAAGGCAAATGACAAAACTAGCCTTAATGTAAGCCTACTTCCTGTAATCTCTTTTTTAACACTTTGAAGTAAACGAAAAATTTGTACTGCTATCAAAACAATAAGTGAAAATATAAAAAATATATTTAGACCTAGAAGAATTCTAAATGAATCACTTGAAATAAGATCTGAATTTGAAATTGCTTTTGCTAACAAAATAAGTAAAGCAATGCCAATAAATGATGCAGTAATTATGATATATTTCAATTTAATTTTCCAAATTTATAAATACTTTTGTTTGAATTCATATACCAGGTTCTATCAAAATAGTTAACTTGTAGGGGCTTAGGTAACTTCTTACGTTCTAAAGCTACATTTAACCATAACTCAAAATTCACTTGATTATTATTGAATGAAAATCCAAAATCTTTTACTTTTGAAATTTTTTGTATTGCTTCATCAAGATACTTATATTCATAATTCTTTCCATTTATATCTTTTATTTTATATACTTTTCTTAATGCCTTATATTCAATTTGATAATACCTTATTTTTTTTAAAACCGTTTTAGTTGGCCAAATATCATTTACCTCGACTATCTCTAAAGTAACCTTAAATACTAAAGGTATGCCCTTATCTATTGCTTCACTAATTAAATAATTAATATTTATCTCTTGATCAAAACTTAAAAATTTTAAATCTTCTTTATCTTCAACGACAATATTTTTAATTATTATTTTATTTTCCTCAGATTGAGGAGTTTTATACATTATGACTAATAAAATAGAAATAATGATAATGATAATGGTGATTACGTTAATTTTTTTGAAGAAGTGCATAAAATAATCCATCATGATTATCTGAAGGAAGTACTTGATTCTTTATGTGAAATATATTTGAAGGAAATTTTATATCTATTTCAGAAATATTACTTAAGCTTTTTTTAAAATCTTCAATAACTTCTCTGTTTTCTTCCTCAAAAATAGAACAAGTTATATATAATAATTTTCCCCCTTCTTTTAGCATTGGCCAAGCTGCCCTTAACAACAATAATTGATTATCTGAAAATTTCTTAAAATCATTAACCCTTCTCAACCATTTTATATCAACATGCCTTCTAACTATTCCTGATGCCGAACATGGTACGTCCAATAATATTCGATCAAAATACTCTTTATCCCACCATTTATTTCGAATATTTAACTCTTCATTCATAACCTTTGCTGTAAACCCTTGACGGTTGATATTATCATTAATTTTTATTGTTCTTTGCTTATCACTATCAATTGCAGTTAATTGTATTTTATTTAACTCTAACATATGACAAGCCTTTCCCCCCGGGGCAGAGCAAGCATCCAATACTTTTTGATTATTTTTTAAATCAATTATATGAGCTGCTAATTGTGCTCCCAGATCTTGAACTGATACCTCACCAACATCAAATCCTGGAATTTTTTTTACATCTAAAGGTTTTTTAAGAATTAAACATTCATCATTTAATAAAGTATGCTCTGCTCCTTGCTTATTTAATTTCTCAGAATACTCTCCAATAATAAGCTTCTTTGAATTAATTCTTAATGTAAGTGGTGGTCGCTGATTACCAATATTAAGAATATCTTGCCAATTTTTTGGGTATTGGTTTTTAACCTTTTCGATCCACCACTTTGGATAGCTATACTTTGCAGATTCATTTTCATTTAATTGCTTCTGTAAATTATCTTTATTTCTTAGAAAGTTTCTTAACACTGCATTTATAAATGAACTTTTCTTTAAATCAATTTTTTTTGCTGCATCAACCGCTTGATTAACTAACGTAAAATTATTTGATCTTGTATTATTTATTTGAAATAAAACAATATGTAAAAGCGACTCAAGACATAAGTTATGAATCTTATTTTTAACCAACTTGTTAATATAAAAGTTTGATTCTCCTAACTCTCTTATAGCGCCATAAGCCATATCTTTTATTTCTGATAAATTTTCTACCTTTTTATTATTTAATACCAATTGAAAACTTTTATCTAAATTTTTTCCTAAAAGTACTTGTTCTAATATTTTTGCTGCTAAAAATTGAGAATGGAACATCATGAAAGAGACTCACCATTTTCAATTTCATTAGCAAAAATAAATTCTTTTGCTGTCATTTTTCTCTTACCTGCTAATTGAACTTCTTTAAGCTCTATAGTCCCATCAACTGTTCCTAAAAAAAGGCTACTTTTTTCTGAGTTTACCCACAAACTTCCTGGCTTATTTATTTTAATTTTATCCTCTATACTAGCTTTCCATATTTTTATTACTTTACCTCTAAAAAAACAAGATACTCCTGGAAATGGATTAAAAGCATTTATCTTACGGATTATCTGCTCAGATGTTACATCTCTCCATATCACTTTACCCTCAGATTTTATAATTTTATTTGCATAAGTTGCTGCACCTTCATTTTGCTTAATTAATTTAGGAATTTTATTATTATTAATATCATTAATTACATTAACCATTAATTC
This sequence comes from Methylophilaceae bacterium, assembly GCA_028122555.1. GTDB lineage: Bacteria > Pseudomonadota > Gammaproteobacteria > Burkholderiales > Methylophilaceae > BACL14. The sequence continues at coordinate 65,734 of JAOHSH010000003.1, read as the reverse complement.
AGCACCTAATATAGATAAATACTTTGTAACATCTTCTGTATTTTCGTCTTTACCCAAATTTACAGATCTTTTCCTTATCATATCTCCCGCGTCTAATTTTGAAGACACTGACATAATAGTCACACCAATTTTTGAGTCTCCAGCTTCTATTGCTCTATGAATTGGGGCTGCACCCCTCCATAAAGGAAGTAATGAAGCATGAACGTTATATGCACCTTTAGGAAAAATATCAAGAATCTCACTCGGTATTATTAAGCCATATGCAGCTACTACTAAAATATCTGCATTAAGTTCTAATAATTTTTTTTGTACGATATCATCATTTAATTTTTCTGGTTGATAGATTGGAAGACTAAGATCTTCACCCATTTGCTTTACTGGGCTTGCCTTTAAATTCATTCCTCTACCTGCTTTTCTATCTGGCTGGGTAAGAACTAGTAATATTTCATACCCTTCTTTATATAATGCGCCTAATGTTTGTACTGCAAATTTAGGAGTCCCAGCAAAAACAATCTTTAGTTTCTTATTCATCATTATGTCTGATTTCTTTTATCATTTATCATTTTTTATTTTAGAATGAAATGTCTTATTATTAATATCGAACATATAAAAAAAGGATATAGATAATTTAATGAATTCAAAATTGTCATAATATGTTGATTAATTAATTATTAACTGTTAAATTTCTAGTTGATTATGAAAAAAATCTAATTAAAACTAATTATACTGCTTACAGTCTAATTTTCTTTTTTTCATTGTGAAAGTTTGTAAATTTCTTATATTAAATTTCAAGAATTAAGGATATATCATGTTTGATTTGCTTATCTATATGTTCGAAAACTACCTAAGTTCTAAAAATAATCTAGACTTTGCTAATATGACTTTAGAGCTTGAAGCAGCTGGATTTAATAATAAAGATATTGAAAATGCCCTTGATTGGTTTTCTGAACTTAAAAAAATGTCAGAAAAAATTCCCCAATCTAATTCATTAAAAATTAACGATAAATTTAGAATTTTTACAGAAAATGAAAAAGAAAAGTTTTCACCTGATGGATTGGGTTTTATTTTATTTCTTGAACAAGCTAATATCTTAGACTCAATAGAGCGTGAAATTATTATTGATCGTGCAATGGCACTTAATCAAAATATAATTAATATTGATGAGGTTCGTTGGATTGTCATGATGACATTGTGGAACAATGGTCGTGAAAATGATTATCTTTTTGTTGAAGATTCTTTATATCAAACAGAGCAGTTAATTCTTCATTAATTACTTAAATTCTTAATTATTTTTGAAACAATTTTTGATTCGTTTAAAGTATAAAAATGTATGCCAGGAACACCATATTGAATCAAGGTTTCGCACAACTCTGATATAACATCCACACCGTAATCTCTCAATGACTGAATATCGTTGTCATAACTTTCAAGTTTTAATCTAAGCCATCTAGGAATTTCTGCGCCACAATTTGAAGCGAATCTTGATAATTGCTTAATATTATAAATAGGCATAATTCCAGGAATAATAGGTACTGAAATAGATCTTTTATGGCATTCTTCTATAAATCTAAAGTAAGCATCTGCATTAAAAAAAAACTGTGTGATAGCTGAATCTGCTCCAGCCTCTATTTTTCTTTTAAAATTCTCTAAATCATCATCTGCAGAATCTGCTTCAGGGTGATATTCAGGATAAGCACCAACTTGGACATGAAAATATTCTCCTGTTTCTTCTCTTATAAAAGAAATTAACTCATTAGCATATTTAAAATCTCCATGACTTATTGCGCCTGATGGGTTATCCCCTCTTAAGGCTATTAAATGGTTGATTTCATGTGTTTTATATTCATTTAAAAGATTTCTAATATCTTCTTTTGAAGCACTAATACAAGATAGGTGGGGTACCGCATGATTATTTGATGATTTAATATTTAAAACTGTTTCTAATGTTTTAGTTTTAGTTGAGCCGCCTGCACCAAAAGTAACAGAAAAAAATTCTGGATTAAATTCTGATAAAGTTTTTACTGTTTTATCAAGTTTAAGAACTCCCTCCTCAGTGCGAGGAGGAAAAAATTCAAAACTTACTGATAATATTTCAGCCATAGTTTAATACCGATACGTATCAGTCTTAAATGGTCCATTAACATCTACATCAATATATTTAGCTTGCTCTTGAGTTAACACAGTTAAGTCAGCATTTAACGTCGTTAACTGTAATCTAGCTACTTTTTCATCTAAATGTTTAGGTAATACATGAACACCAAGCGGATATTTGTCTTTTTCAGAGAATAATTCTATTTGAGCAATTACCTGATTGGCAAAAGAAGACCCCATAACATAACTTGGGTGCCCTGTTCCACATCCAAGGTTAACTAAACGCCCTTTTGCTAAAAGAATGATACGTTTGTTGTCTGGGAAAATTACATGATCAACTTGTGGCTTTATTTCTTCCCATTTATATTCTGATAATGAAGCAACATCAATTTCATTATCAAAATGACCAATATTACATACAATAGCCTGATCTTTCATGACTTTCATATGTTCATGATTTATTACATTATAATTCCCTGTTGCAGACACAAAAATATCAGCAAGTTTTGCAGCATATTCCATAGTTACCACACGGTAGCCCTCCATAGCTGCTTGAAGTGCGCATATTGGATCAACTTCTGTTATCCAAACTTGAGCAGATAAAGCTCTTAAAGCTTGAGCAGACCCTTTTCCTACATCACCATAACCACAAACTACCGCAATCTTACCAGCAATCATTACATCAGTAGCTCTTTTAATAGCATCTACCAATGATTCCCTACATCCGTATAAATTATCAAATTTCGACTTAGTTACTGAATCATTTACATTAATTGCAGGAAATGCTAATTCGTTATCCCTAAACATTTGATAAAGTCGCATAACTCCCGTCGTAGTTTCTTCTGTTACCCCTTGAACCTGAGGTAATCTTTCAGAGTACCAAGATGAATTTATTTTTAGCTTATTTTTAATTGCATTAAATAAACAAATTTCTTCCTCAGTAGATGGTTTATCTAAAACTGAAATATCTTTTTCAGCTTTAACTCCAAGATGAAGTAGAAGAGTTGCGTCTCCTCCATCATCTAGAATCATATTTGTGTATTTGTTATCTGGCCATTCAAAAATACGATGCGTGAATTCCCAATACTCATCTAGACTTTCATTCTTAAAGGCAAAAACTGGCGTACCACCGTCAGCAATTGCTGCAGCAGCATGATCCTGAGTTGAGTAAATGTTACAAGAAGCCCATCTTACATCAGCACCTAATTCATTAAGTGTTTCAATTAAAACAGCCGTTTGGATAGTCATATGGAGAGAACCAGAAATTCGAGCCCCTTTTAAAGGTTTTTTGCTCGCATACTCTTTACGAATTGCCATTAATCCAGGCATTTCTGTTTCGGCTATTGCTATCTCTTTTCTGCCGAAACTTGACAAACTAATATCGGCTACAAGATAATCTTTAGTATTTAATTTTGAGTCAGTCACTGTATTCATTTTTTTTCCTAAAATAAATGTGACCAGTGAGATGAATGGTTCACCAATCATCCCGTAACTGGTACGGTTTAATAATGGTGAACGCAGTTACAAATAAATTTGCAGTTCGAGCCTGGGAAATTCTTAGCATCTTGCAGCGTCCCTCGAACAAGTGCAATACTAATTTAAATACTAATTTAAATCAAGTAGATAATAAATATTTACTTGATTTGTAAATCAATTTTTTTATCTATCATTTCCCATGTGAATTCAGGCTCGTCACGGCCAAAGTGTCCGTATGCCGCAGTTTTTTTGTATATAGGTCTTAATAAATCTAATGTCTCCAAAATTCCTTTTGGCCTTAAATCAAATTTTTCTGCTACTAATTGAGATAATTTTTCATCTGTTACTGTTCCAGTTCCAAAGCTATCAACCATCACAGAGGTTGGTTTAGCAACTCCTATTGCATATGAAATCTGAACAAGACATTTAGTAGCCAAGCCTGCAGAAACTATATTCTTTGCAACATATCTTGCACCATATGCTGCAGATCGATCTACTTTACTTGGGTCCTTTCCTGAGAATGCACCTCCTCCATGAGGGGCAGCTCCTCCATAAGTATCGACAATAATTTTTCTGCCAGTTAGGCCACAATCTCCCTGAGGTCCACCGATTACAAATCTTCCTGTAGGATTAATTAAAAATTTAATATCCCCCCTTATTAGCTCCTTAGGAATAATAGGCTTAATAATTTCCTCTATTACTGCTTCACGAAGATCATTTAGTTTAATGTCAGGGGAATGTTGAGTTGATAAAACAATTGTATCTATACCGATTGGCTTATTTCCATCATATTCAATTGTTACTTGAGACTTCGCATCTGGTCTTAGCCATGGAAGAGTTCCATTCTTTCTCAGGAGCGCTTGGCGTTCAACTAATCTATGAGATAGATGAATTGGTAATGGCATTAATTCATTTGTCTCATCACACGCATAACCAAACATTAAACCCTGGTCTCCTGCTCCTTGATCTAAAGGGTCATCCATTGCAAAATCAACACCCTGAGCAATATCTGGTGATTGTGTGTCATATTTTACTAAAACTTCACATGTTTTATAATCAATTCCATAATCACCATTATCATAACCAATTAATTTTAATGTATCCCTGGTTATTTTTTCATAATCTATTTTGGAATTACTTGTAATTTCACCAGCAAGCACAACTAAATTAGTATTTGTTAGAGTCTCTGCAGCAACCCTAGAATTAGGATCTTCAGTTAAAATTGCGTCTAAGACTGCATCTGAGATTAAATCAGATACTTTGTCAGGATGACCTTCTGATACCGATTCAGAAGTAAATAAATAATTATTCATAAAAACCTTGTATATTAATTTTATTAAGCCGTTAGAATAACAAATATGTTCAATAAAAAATAGAAATAAATGAAAATTCCATTTACAAAAATGCATGGCATTGGTAACGACTTTATAATTTTAAATCAAATAACCAATCAATATAATCTAACTCCAAAAATAATAAAATTACTATCACATCGTCAATTTGGCATTGGTTTCGATCAACTTTTAATTATAGAGTCTAGTCTAAATCCAAAAGCAGAATTTAAATATCGTATTTTTAATGCCGATGGTGATGAAGTTGAACAATGTGGTAACGGGGCACGATGCTTTTATCGCTATATTAAAAATAAAAACCTTTCACAAAACTCTCCAATCACTGTTGAAACAAAATCAGGTTTAATTATTCTTTCGGAATATTTAGAAAATTTAATTTCTGTTGATATGGGGAAACCGATTTTTAAAGAAAAAATTAGTGATTTATTTACTTCCGTTTCTATTGGAAATCCTCACGCGGTGCTTGAGCCACTTGAGAAAGATGAAGAATGGGGGGAAGCATTAAAACTTTGTAAAGAAATACAAGCTAATAATAGTTTATTTCCTAATGGCGTAAATGTTGGAATGATGAAGGTGATAGATAAAAATAACTTGCAACTTAAAGTTTTAGAAAGAGGGAGTGGTATTACTCTTGCTTGTGGTTCAGGTGCTTGTGCAGCAAGTGTTACAGCTATCTTAAAAGGATTAGTGAATAGTCCTGTTACAGTCCATATGGATGGAGGTAATCTGATAATTGACTGGGATGGCTTAAATTCAATAACAATGTCTGGCCCTGCTGAAATTGTATTTGAAGGAGAATTTGATTTAAGCTCAATCAAACTATATGAATAATCTTGAATTAATTGAAGAGTATAAGAAATTTATTAGCTTTGAAAAAAGATTAAGCCCTTCTTCAGTAAAAAGCTATCTTAGAGATATTAATGAATTATTAAAACTTAACAATAATAAAGAATTAAACAATTATAGACTTGAGGATATTAGAAAGAATATTACTGTACTTCATTCTCAAGGATTAGGAGGGAAATCTTTATCAAGAGTTCTTTCTTCTTGGAGAGGGTTTTTTAATTTTCTAATTAATCAACATAAGTTTAAAAAAAATCCTACCTTGGGAATTAAAGCACCTAAAAGTAAGAAATTGCTTCCTCAAACATTATCAGTCGACCAAACATTAAAACTTATTGATATAAAAGATATTTCCTTTTTAGGAATTCGTGATCATGCTATTTTAGAATTATTTTACTCTTCTGGGCTTAGATTATCTGAACTAGTTAATCTAAACTATAATGATATTAATTTCGATGATGGAATAATTTCTATCATAGGTAAGGGTAATAAAGAAAGAGTGGCTCCCATAGGCTCATTTGCTTCTATAGCTATAAAAAAATGGTTGAAAATAAGAAAAAACATCAGCGGCTTAGAGTCCGAAAATAAAATATTATTTTTAAGTAAAAATTCTAAAAAATTAACTCCTAGGGCTATTCAATATAGGCTAAAATTTTGGGCAATCAAACAAGGCGTGCCTGAAAATATTCATCCTCATCTCCTTAGGCATAGTTTTGCATCACATATGCTTCAATCAAGCCAAGATTTAAGGGCTGTTCAAGAGCTATTAGGCCATGAAAATATTAGTACTACACAGATATACACGCATTTAGATTTCCAACATCTTTCAAAAGTCTATGATAAAGCCCATCCTCGAGCAAAGAAAAAATAAGAAAGAAAGTAAATTCTCTATTGATGGTATTAAGAAATTAAATTATAGTAAATAGATGCTAGATGAATTAAATTTATTAGAAAGTAAAATCAATAAGCTCATTGAGGCAATTGAAGTATTAAAAAAAGAAAATGATGAATTAAAGCCTAGCCTTCATCATGCGAAGGAAGAAATACAATTACTAAAGACTAAGATGAATGAAGCGACATTAAAAGTTGAAAACCTATTAGCACAGTTACCGAGTTGAGAATATGACAAAACAGGTTGAAGTAAACATATTAGGTAGAGATTTTACAATATCATGCCCAGAGAATGAGGAAGAGAACCTGCAAAAATCGATAAGCTATTTAAAACATAAAGTAGAAGAAATTCAACAATCAGGTTCAACAATAGGTGTTGATAAGATTATTATTAAAGCGGCATTAGATATTACTCATGAATTTTTAAATCAAGGGGACAATAAAGATTTACATACTCTAGATTATCAAAATAAAATAACAAATTTTAATTTATTAATTGATAAGGCATTACAAAACCATTAGCTTTAATAAGTTTATTTTGATGTTGCTTAGGCTAATTATTCTTTGAACTAGTCTATAGCGTCGGTTTTAATCAATCAGAATGTGGTGTGATCACTCACGATTGGGTAACCTTATAAGGGCTCTTGGCGAGTGAACCTAAAACATCTTAGATTATTACCACTTGAACCTTTGGTTCTAGATGCTGGTCTAGGCAACATCAAAGAAAATTTATTCTAATTACCTTAGACTATGGTATTCCAAGTCACTTAACGTAATAATCTCTAAAGCTTTTTCATGTGTAGACTCTAAAATTACAGGAGGAGCACAACCAGCCTCAGCAGCTTCAAGCCAGCGATTTGCGCATAGACACCAACGATCGCCGGCTTTGAGCCCTAAAAAATTATATTCTGGACGAGGCGTACTCAGATCATTTCCTTGTGCCTTTGAAAATAATAAAAATTCTTCATTTACCTCTGCACAAACAGTATGATTACCAGTATCTGATTGGCAATGATCACATTCTCCATTTCTAAAGTAGCCTGTCATTGGATCTAAACTACACAACTTTAAAGCAGTTCCTAGTACATTTTTCTTTTCCATAATTTTCTCTTGTATTAAACTTCTAATAACATAACAATAATATATTAATTAAGGAATACATTTATTATGCGCTACTGGCTAATGAAATCAGAACCATCAGTTTTTACAATCGAAGACTTGGAAAATACACCAACTAAAACCGTTGACTGGATTCCAACAAAAGGAATAAGAAATTATCAAGCTAGAAATTTTATGAGAGATGATATGTCGTTGGGAGATTTAGCCTTCTTTTATCAATCAAACTGTGAGTCACCAGGAATTGTGGGAATAATGGAAATTACAAAACTTGCATATCCCGATCCACTTCAATTTTTGAAAGATAATAAATATTATGACCCAAAATCAACTCAAGAAAATCCAAGGTGGCTTAACGTAGATGTGACTTTAGTAAAAAAATTGCCTTTGATAGAACTAAAGAAATTAAGAAATTATACTGAATTAAAAAACATGATGATTTTAAGAAAAGGTAACCGGTTATCGATTACCCCAATTTCTCAAGACGAGTGGTCATTCATTAACACAATCATATAACTTTAATTCAAATCTCAACCCGAATTAATTATGAGTGTGACCGCTATGACTATGACTTTTTATTACTTGGTCAAGACTTCCAATAGCTTTTGGATAAGTCACTATTCCCCAAGGGATTCCTTTTACAGGAATTCTTTTAGAAATATTTAAGGTATCTGAGTCAATAACTAAAACTTCATCAGACCTACCGCAAGCTAAAAGAATATCTTTTTTATCAGGGGTAAATGTAAAATGCCAACACCTTCTACCATTCGTTTCAACACGATTTATTTTTTCAAAACTTTTACCATCATAGACTTCTAAAGAACTTCTTTTTTTATACCCTCCACTTGCAGCAACAAATAATTTATCTCCAGAGGGACTGAAACTTACACCATAAGGAGATTTTCCTTTATGAAGATTATCTTCAGAAACATCGTGTTTAGTTTTTACGGTTTTAACATGATTAAATTCTTTATCAAGAACAATAAAATTGTCACTGTGTTCAAGTGTAGCTACATAAAATTTTCCATTTGGAGAAACTTTTATTCCTCTAGGTCTTAAACCATAAGCTTCTGCGTTAATAGTTTTAAGCAAATCACCAGAAGAAAAATCATGGACAGTAATTGTATTGTCAGCCTCGTTGGTAACAATAATTTGACTGCCATCTTTACTAAACTCTATACCTTCTGTTTCAGGACCAGCAGTAATTTCTCTTATTTTTTTTCCAGAGGCAATATCTACTACAGCAATTTTTGCTGGGGTTCTATCCTCCTCATCCTCATCCTCATCCTCATGGATTTCGCCTTTAGCAGGTGGTTTTCCAGTTGAGGAGGGTTCTGTTGAAACAAAAACTTGCCCCTCATAAACTCTGACAAATTCAGGATTAATTCCCACGTCAATATTTTTCTCTATTTCTTTTGTATTTAAATTTATTACTGATACGTTAGCTCCGGCTTTATTTGCAGTAATTAAATATTCTCCATCAGCTGTTATGCCAATACCTCTTGGGTAGTCACCAGACTTTATAGACTCAACCAATTCCATTGTATTTAAATCAATTACCGAGACTCCCCCATCTTGAGAAGTAATATATGCTTTACCTCGATCAATCTCCCCACATCCTGAAATTAAACCAATTAAAAATAATAATCTAAACCACTTCATTTGAGAAAAACCTTTAATTAAAAATAAACATTATATAGATTCATAAATATCACTCAAGTTATAAATTTTGATTTTTTTTATTTGTGAGTTTTTCCTAGAAATATTTTGTAAGCTTCATTATTACTCTCATTGATATAAGTGTACCCAAGATTCTTTAAAAATTCTTTAGATTCTTCTTTACTTTCTTCATCAACTTGCATCCCTACCAAAACTCTTCCAATATCAGAACCATGGTTCCGATAATGAAATAAACTAATATTCCAATGGCCCATTTTTTCTAGAAAATTTAAAAGTGCTCCGGGCTTCTCAGGAAACTCGAACCTATATACAACCTCGTTCTTTGCCTCTGGAGCATGCCCTCCGACTAAATGTCTAAGATGAAGCTTTGCCAATTCGTTATGAGTTAAATCTATTGGTTCAAGAGAGGCTGTTTTAAAACCTTCAAATATTAATTTAGCTTCATCAAAGTTTTTTACGCTAATACCGACAAAAATATTTGCACTATTTTCACTTGAATATCTATAATTAAATTCAGTAATATTTTTTTCACCAATCAAGCTACAAAAGGTTTTAAAAGCTCCAGGTTTCTCAGGAATGGTAACCGCGAAAATTGCCTCTCTTTCTTCACCAATTTCTGCTCTCTCCGAAACAAACCCAAGTCGATCAAAATTCATATTTGCCCCGGAAGCAGTTGCAACAAAAGTTTTTGTTTCAACATTATTTTTTTTAATGTAGGACTTTATACCTGCAACTGCTAATGCTCCAGCAGGTTCCAAAATGGTTCGCGTATCTTCAAATACATCTTTTATTGCTGCACAAATTTCATCTTTACTAACCACAATCATTTCATCAACATACTGCTGACAAATTTTAAAAGGAAGCTCTCCTACTTGCTTTAATGCGGCCCCTTCTGCAAACAAACTAATCTTATCTAAAGTCACTCTCTTATTTGCTTCGAGTGATTGTTTCATTGCATCCGCCCCCTCAGCTTCAACTCCAATTATTTTTATTTCAGGTTTTACAGCTTTTATATAAGCAGCTATTCCCGCAATTAAACCACCTCCTCCTACGCAGACAAAAATGGCATCAATTGGACGAGAATAATCCTCTAAAATTTCTTTTGCTATCGTACCTTGACCTGCTATTACTTCTGGATCATCAAATGGGTGAACAAATATTGAGCCTTGTTTTTTTTGAATGCCTAAAGCGTGATCAAAGCACTCATGGAGTGTTTCTCCGTGTAAAACTACCTTAGCTCCATGAAATTCAACGGCATTAATTTTTATGAAAGGAGTTGTTTTAGGCATGACAATTGTTGCATTACATTCTAAAATTTTTGCTGCTAACGCTACACCTTGAGCATGATTCCCTGCTGAACAAGCAATAACCCCATTTTTAAGATTCTCATCACTTAAGTTTTTCATTTTATTGTAAGCTCCGCGTATCTTAAAAGAAAAAACTGGCTGAAGATCTTCACGCTTTACTAGAATATTATTGTTAAATCTTTTTGATAAATTTACTTGCTTCTCTAGAGGCGTTCTCAGAGCTGCATCATAAACATTTGCTTTATCTATTTTGTCTTTATACTCATTTTTCATAATTTATAGAAATACTCAATAATCTATTCAACGTGTATCATATAACCATAATTTTTGTTCAAAACAAAGGATTTAAAAAAAATGGGCTTAACACAAGATCAACTTAAAAAGCAAGTTGCAGATGCAGCGATTGATTATGTAAAATCTGGCATTATCGGCGTTGGAACTGGCTCTACCGCAAATTATTTTATTGATGCATTGGCTGCAATAAAACATAAAATAGATGGTGCGGTGGCAAGTAGTGAAGCCACTGCAGATAGACTTAAATCACATGGAATTGAAGTTTTTGATTTAAATGATATTAATGGAATGGACATATATGTTGATGGTGCAGATGAAATAACAGAGCACATGCACATGGTAAAAGGTGGTGGTGGGGCCTTAACAAGAGAAAAAATTGTTGCTGCCAATGCAAAAGAATTTATTTGTATATGTGATGAAAGTAAATTCGTACATATTTTAGGGAAATTTCCATTGCCTATTGAAGTTTTGCCAATGGCAAAAAGTTACGTAGCAAGGGAAATAACAAAGCTAGGCGGACAACCACAACTAAGAGATTTTACGACTGATAACGGAAATCTAATACTGGATGTTCATGAACTTAAAATTAACGATCCAATTGAAATGGAAATAAAAATTAATCAAATTGTTGGGGTAGTTACTAATGGGTTATTTGCCGTTCGTCCTGCAAATATTTTACTTCTTGCAACTAGCGAAGGGGTTAAGACAATAAAGAAAGGTGCTTAATTGCCATAAATTTGTCATAATGAATAAGTATATTAATTAATTTTTAGGTAAAAGATATGGCTTCAGAGCATATTTACAAACAATTCGACTCAGATTTAGAGGCAATACGTGCAAAAGTACTAGAAATGGGAACTTTGGTAGAGGAACAAACAGCTAATGCAGTTAAATCACTTATAGAAACTGATATCAAATTAGCAGAACAAGTAATGAAAAGAGATGATCAGATTAATGATTTAGAACTAGCTATTGATGAAGAGGCTTCACTCTTAATAGCTAAAAGATCCCCAGCTGCAGGTGACTTAAGAAATATAATGATGATGCTAAAGATTATTACTGATCTTGAACGAATGGGTGATGAAGCTGCAAAAATAGCCCGGTCAACGACGAGAATATTTGAAGACAATCGGATGAGTAAGCCACGATTTATCGAAATTAAAGGAATGGCAAAAGCTGTCAAAGATATGATTAAAACAGCACTAAATTCTTTTGCTAGATTAGATTTAAGTGACACTATTGATATTCTTGAAAAAGATAAACAAGTAGATGATGACTATCGTTCTTGCATGAGACAGTTATTAACATTTATGCTTGAAGACCCAAGAACTATTTCTATGTCCCTTGAAAGTATGTTTATTGCAAAATCACTTGAAAGAATTGGAGATCATGCTGTAAATATTTCACAAAGTGTTATTTATACTGTCAAAGGAAAAGATGTAAGGCATTCTTCACTAAAAGAAATCAAAAAAGAACTTTCTTAATTTTTTGGAGGTACGTATCCTGAGGCTTTATCTGCTCCATCTCCAAAGAAATAAGCTTCTGTTTGTTCAGTAAGATACTTTCTTGCTTGAGGGTCAACCAAGCTTAAACGATTTTCATTTACTAGCATAGTTTGATGCTCTAACCAGCCAGCCCAAGCTTCCTTTGAAACATTCTCAAAAATTTTCTGCCCAAGGGGTCCAGGGTATGGAGGATAATCTAATCCTTCTGCCTCTTTTTTTAATTTTGCGCATTTTACAGTTCTTGCCATTTACATTTCCCCTACAGTATTTTAATAACATGATACAAGAAACAAAACTAAATATCCTTTTTTTGGTATAATTTGCCAAATTTTAGAGAGAATAAAATTTTATGGGAAATATTTTTAAAGAGAGATATATTGATTAAGATACTACTTAATTCTTTAAGTTACTTTATAAATAAATTCAAAAAAGTATTTAAAAATGAAGGTTTTTTCAGACAAGAATTTTTCCTATCACTCATACTAATCGCAGTTGGGTTTCTAATCGGTGAAACAGTTACTCAAAAAATACTTTTAATTTTTAGTATTATTATTATAAATCTGGTCGAAATTTTAAATACTACAATAGAGCCAGTTATAGACAAAATATCAATTGAAAATCATCTTCTATCCAAAAGATTAAAAGACATAGCAAGTGCAGCTACTTTTTTAGTTATTGGAAATGCTTTTATTACATGGGCCTTAATACTTTTTTTCTGAACTTGATATTTATATCTCTTTACAGTAGTATTTCTTCTATTGATTTTAGGTGATAACAATTCACAAAATTGTTATTTAAACGGGAAGTTAAGTGAAAATCTTACACTGCCCCCGCAACGGTAAGTAAGGAAGAATTTGCACCACAAAGTCACTGGGGAAACCTGGGAAGACAGCAAATTTAGTCTTATGAGTCCGGAGACCGGCCTTAATTCAATCGTAACAAGAAATTGCGGGGAAGCAATTTTTTATATTTTTAATTTAAATAATTCAGTATCTAAATTTATTAATATCTAAATCAATTCCTAAATATTGTTGCGCCATAAACCATGCGGGGAAGCATGAATAACGTATTAAGGAATAAAATGTTTAATAAAAAACTACTCTTGCTTGTAACATTCTTAGCAACTTCAATCAATGCCGAAACAAATTTAGAAACAGAAGAAATTATTGTAAAAAACTATCAATACGATAGCAAAGAAAGTACATCCCCTTACTCCATAGAAATTCATACCGCTAAAGATATTAAGGCTTCTGGTAGCACTTCAGTCCAAAGTTACCTTTCTCAACATTCATCGTTAAATATCACTCCAAATTATGGAGACAGAGCAAAAGCTAATTTTGGTATGCGTGGCTATGGTGAAGATGCTCATCAAAATATAGTTATGACTGTTGATGGACAGCGAATGAATAATATCGATTTGAGTGCGCCGCTTATAGGTCAAATAGACATCAACAGTATTGAAAGGATTGAAATTGTCAAAGGGACTGGGTCCGTTCGTTATGGTGATGGTGCTATGGCAGGAGTAATAAATATTTATACCAAAGGCTACAATGGACTTAGTTTGGAGTCGTCCATTGGTAGCGGAGGATTAATAAAGAAAATTATGAATGCTGGATTTTCTCATGAAAAATTCCAATTATCATTAAGCGCAGTTGACGATAAAAGTGAAGGAATTGCTGCACCAGATACGAATGGGAATAAAGATAGGTTTAGGAATAAAACCCAAACTGCTAAGTTAAATATTAATGCATCAGATGACACCAAATTAAACTTTGGGGTTTCAAGCTCAAGAATTGGTCAACATGTAGTTGGGATTCTCACACATGCTGAATTTCATGAGGACCCAAGACAAAATGGTGGTAATGCTTACAATAATTTTGACATAGACAATGATAGATATAGTGCAGGTGTTGATCATAAATATAATGAAAAACTAAATCTTAATGCAAATATGTACTACGAAGACAAGTTATATAACGCCTTAAATGCTAGTGGAGATAAATACACTAAAGGTTACTTTGGAAGTAATTTCACAGGGGACTACAAGGGAGAAGGATATAACCTTACTGGTGGGCTACAATATTTTGATGGGGAAAGAAAATCTGTTGATCAGTACCCTGGGAAGACTTCCAAGCAAAATATTTCTGCATTCATAGACTCTGTTTTTCAAGTAAAAGGATTGTCAGATAAATTTTTATTCTCAGCTGGTTTCAGACGTGAACAAGTTAATTATAGGCACGTAGACGTTGCCGCCATCTCTAAAACACGTGAGACATTAGCTGCTTATGATTTAGGTGTGAATTATGCTGTCAACGAAAAACTTAGTATATTCTCAAATATAAATCATGGATACCTATCCCCCGATATTGATCGCTTCTTTAAAAGTGTGTGGAATTCATCTTCTCCATATAATTTTCTAAGGAGAGACTTTCAAGGGTTTATGGAGTCTGCCAAAGTCAAGACTCTTAATATAGGACTCAATAATATAACTAATAAAAATAAACTTAAAGTCGTAGCTTTTTATTCTGACCTTAAAAATGAAATTGTTCTAGACCCGAGTACATTCATAAATCAGAATCTAGATAACTCAAAAAAATACGGTATTGAAGTCCAAAACGAATTTAAATTTAATGACCAAACAACCGCTAAAATTTTATACAACTTTATAAAAGCTAAAATTGGGAGTGATAATAATAGTAAATATATTAAAGGAAATGATCTGCCGGGAGTTCCAAGGCACGCGTTAGTATTAAATCTTAATCACAAATTTTCAGATCAAGGCGATATCAATATAACGCACTCATGGAGAGATGAATCTTATGCAATAAATGATTGGGAAAATGATAACACCCAAAAAACACCCTACTATAATTCAACCGATCTAAATGTTAATTATGATATTAAAAATCAAGACTATTTTAATAAAGTCAGTGTGTTCGGGGCTATTCAAAATATCTTTGAGCATAAACATGCTCAGATAATAGCAAATGATACTTTCTATGCTTACAATTATACAAGGACTTGGGTGACTGGAGTTAAGATTGATTTCTAATAATTAACGTTCTGATGTTAAAATAAAACACACTCAATTAAATGAATTTAAACATGCAAATACTGCTTAAAAAAAATATTTTATTAGCTTTGATTTTACTATTTCTTACTTTACTTACCCGAGCGAGTCATGAATTAACATCTTTTAGCCTACCAGATGCGAGTCTTGCAATTTTTATTGCGGCAGGCATTTTCTTAAAGCAAAGAAAATGGCTCTTAGTGTTTATAGCTTCAATTGTTTCTTTAGACTGGTACATCATAAACATAAATAATATGACTCATATTAATTTCGAAATCAGTTACTTAGGGCATATATTTACATATTTTTTGATCTGGGAAATAAGTAGAAAGTATTTATCGGGTAATAAATTTATTAAGGCAAAAATATTTTTTCCGATAACGTTCATCGCTATCATCTCAAGTTATATTATTTCGTTTTCTAGTCATTATTTTTTGTCTGGATGGATAAGCAATCCAAATCTGTATGATGGATTAAGCTACTTAGTTAGTTACTTTAATTCTTTCTTCATTCCAAATGCAGCTTATGTTGTAATTTTGTATATTATTTTTAAATTAAGTCAGAAAATATCAGAATCATCACTATTCAATAATAGATCTGTGTAATAAATTCTAATCGACCATATCTGACATAAGTTTGATATAATTCGCCACTTGCTATTATTTATTATGGCCTGATAGCTCAGTCGGTAGAGCAGTGGATTGAAAATCCTCGTGTCGACAGTTCGATTCTGTCTCAGGCCACCATTTTAATGGTAATTTCTTAATTATTTTTGTCTAAATGAAAAAACTAAGTTGAAAAATTCTAACCAAGATTTTGGATATTACTCACCTAAAGGTATTAGTAAAATTATCTATTTAATAGCAAAGGTTGGATTAGGCTTTGGTAGCATCAAGAAAATATACGCAAAAATACTAACAAAAGCTAATGGGAACAATCCGTTAGATATAATTTATCATAATTTAAAATTCAGATTACACCCTCATAACAATACAATAGAATCAAAAATGGTTGTTAGTTCAAAATTGCGAGAAGGTAAAGAGCTTGATGTTATTTCAAGTTTTGTAGGGCACGGTGGAACCTTTCTTGATATTGGGGCTAATATTGGCTATTACTCTTTAATGGCAGCAAGGCTCGGAGCAGATAAAATTTTAGCTATCGAACCTAACCCAATTGTGCTTAATCGTTTTAAAGTTAATATAAAATTTAACAAATATGAGAAAAAAATTAAAGTTATTAACGTTGGTGTAGGTGAAAAAAAAGATATCTTAGAGCTTCATCTTTCTCATAAAGATATGGGAAGTAGCACTATTTTAGATAGAACTCTTAATAACAATAAAATTAAGATAAATGTAGTACCTTTGACAGATCTACTTAAAAAAGAAGGCATTAACAAGGTTGATGTATTAAAAATTGATATTGAAGGATTCGAGGATAAAGCACTTTTTCCATATTTTAAGAAGTTAGAAAAGAAATTTTACCCCAAACTAATCCTAATTGAAGATAGTAGCCAAAAAGAATGGGAAAAGAATATACTTGAATGGCTCTTGGCTAATGGATACCGTATTTTGGCAAGAACTAGGGGCAACATTCTTATCACCACAAATAAATAGATATTAGTGTCGACAATACTTTGCTATATTATGCCCTCACCTTTAACTTCTTTATGCGAAGTTTATTTTTTATTTTTTAATTCTATATTTTTAAATTCTAAAACAGTCATAACAACTCCAACGACTGCCAATACAAAACAAAATAAACCTGTAAAGAATAATAATTGATCATCCATGATTAGTCCTTCTTAGCTATTATTTTAAAATAAATAGCGAAAGTTAATATTGATGGAATCCATGTTGCAGTAAACAATGCTTCTTGTTTAGTGTCCACACCTTGAAACCAAAGATAAGCAGTTGTAATAAATGCTACTGCCACTGAAATTAAAATACATATATCTGATGTTTTAAGCATAACTAAATCCTTTCTTTAAATTAATCTTCATTCCAAAAAGCCCATGATGCAACTAGTAAAAGGATCACTGCTAAAGAAGCATGTGCTCTTATACTAGTTTCCTGAGGTAATTCTATTAAAAACGGGACTATATTAACCATCCCAAGTAAAAGCCAAATTACTGCAACAATTGAAAGGAAAAGAGCTACTTTTCCAATTTTTCTTTTCATAAAAACCTTTTCTAATAAACTAAAATATTTAATTAGCTCACAAATATTTAGTGAGCAAATTAATCAGTTTAAGAGTATGCTTGAGACATATTTGATGTCAACCCATAATTGATAATTATTGAATATCTTTTAAATTTAGTTATGATTAATAACAATGGAAAAATTACATATTGGTATTGACCTAGGGGGAACTAAAATTGAGGCAGTTGTTCTTGACTCTAATTTAAATACTTTATTTCGCCATAGAATTCTAACTGAAAGCCAAAAAGGTTCTGAGCATGTACTTTGCCAAATTGAAAATATATATTTACAAGCCAAGAATAGTATAAAAGATAAAAAGCATACTCTTGGAGTTGGAACCCCAGGCTCACTTTCAAAATCTACTGGATTATTAAGAAACTCCACTATTTCATGTCAGAATGGATTGCCAATTGATAGTTTAATAGAAAAAAAATTAGACCATTCATTAGCCATTGAGAATGATGCAAATTGTTTCGCCCTAGCAGAATCACATATGGGTGCTGGTAAAAATTATGACTTAGTTTTTGGGATAATAATGGGGACAGGTTGTGGCGGGGGTTTTATCCATAATGGTAAACTTAGAACAGGACCTCAAAGATTGACTGGGGAATGGGGTCATTCTGTTATCAACCCAAATGGACCTAAATGTTTTTGTGGGAAAAAAGGATGTGTTAGTACTTATATTTCAGGTACTGGTTTAGAAATGATGATTAATGAGAATTTAAAAATAAATACTTCTGCTGAAAAATTTTTAAACCAAACTTCATACAGCCAAAAAGAAGAAGATATTTTAAATAGATTTTATGAATACTTCGGTTTGTCATTAGCAAATATAATTAATACTATTGATCCAGATATAGTTATTTTAGGAGGTGGTCTATCAAATCATCAACATTTATACACAAAGGGATTACAAATGGTTTATAAAAATATTTTTTGTGAAGATCCAAATACACCTATTTTAAAAAATATTTTAGGAGATTCTGCAGGTGTTATTGGAGCAGCTATAATTGGTAAGAAAGAGTTTATGAAAAATGGCTGAGTGGATTTATAAAAATAAATGTGAAAGAGAAAAATGATAAAAACAACTACTAAAGAATATGGAAATCCTATAACTTAAGATAATCTAACTAAAATGCTTTTAATAATCAAAAAAGGTTAAATATGCTTCAAATAACTGCACTATATGCTTCACTTCTTGCGTTCATTTATATTAAATTATCCACAAATGTAATTAAATTGAGAAGACTTCATAAAGTATCTCTAGGACATAAAAATCATCAAGATCTTGAGCAAGCTATTCGAGCGCAAGCAAACTTTATTGAGTATGTTCCATTTGGTTTAATTTTATTAAGTTGTCTAGAAATTAATAAAATTCATCCAGTAATAGTTTTTTTATTAGGTGGATTATTACTTATTGGCCGTTTTCTTCATGCTAAATCATTCACAATGCCTAACATTGATAAAACAAAGAGAGTTCAAGGTATGAAATTTACGTTTTGGTCAATACGCCTCATGGCAGCTATGTTAATCTTTTCATTGCTAATTTCACTTATTTAAATCGAACTAATAATACAAATCATTCGCATTAACACATCAATTTTGCAACTATGTTAATTTACGTTTGTGATTAAAAAAAGTAAGGAGATAAAGTAATGGTTGATAATAATAAATTAATTACATCTTTAAATAAAATATTAGAAATGGAACTAGCAGGTGTTGTTCGCTACACCCATTATGCTCTAATGGTGTATGGATATAGTCGTATTCCAATTATTAGCTGGCTTAGGGAACAAGCAACAGAATCATTAGATCATGCTAATAAAGCTGGCGAATTAATTACCAACTTAGGAGGCCATCCATCACTTGCTATTGGACCACTTCTAGAAACCAATACTCATGATATTGGTAATATACTTCGAGAGTCTTTAGAACATGAAAAAGCGTCTCTTGACTGCTATAAGGATTTATTAAAATTAGTTGGAAATAGCTCTGTTATGCTAGAAGAATATGCTAGAGAAATGATTTATACTGAAGAACTACACTTAGGTGAGGTTGATAAAATGCTAAGAGCTCCAGGGGATGTAGAGCCATTTAGTAAGTAAATTATGTGTGATTATGATAATGAAATCGATGCCATTGGGCTGAAATGCCCAATGCCTATTCTAAAATGCAAGAAAGGACTAAATTCACTAGAAATTGGTCAAACATTAAGAATAAAAACAACAGACAAAAGTGCAAAGAAAGATTTTGAGGCATTTTGTAGAAATACAGGGCATTATTTAATTTCGCATAAAATAGTAAATAAAATATCAACTTTTTATATCAAAAAAAATTAAGTATTAATTTTTGATAATTGTATTTTCACCTTATCATTTAATTCTGTAAATTCTATTAATCTTTTTTTCTCTTGATTTATTACTTCTTTAGGTGCTTTATTAACAAAATTATCATTTTCTAATTTTCCACTTGCTTTATCTATTTCTGACTCTAATCGATCAATTTCTTTTTTAAGACGGGCTATCTCATATTCTTTATCAACTTTAATATTTAACATCAACTTAAAGTTATCAACAATAGCAACTGGAGCGTCTTTATCATCCAACTCACTCATGTATTCTACTTCATTTACCTTAGCCAAACTTTTAAGATAAATTTCATACCCTATTAAAATATTTTTATCTCCTGTAATAGCTAATGGAATTTTTTCTGCAGGTGATACACTCATCTCCCCTCTCAAACTTCGACACTGAATAACTATCTTTTTTAAAATTTCCATCCATTTAATAGATTCTTTATCAACTTTATTTTCTTGAAAAGTTGGGTAGGGTTGCATCATAATTGAAGGTCCATCTTTATTAGCCATAGGTCCAATAGTTTGCCATATTTCTTCCGTAATGAAGGGAATCACTGGATGGCTCATTCTTAAAATCATTTCTAAAATGCTAATTAAAGTTCTTCGTGTTGCTCTTTGTTGAGATTCATTACCGTTTTGTAATTGTGCTTTTGCTATTTCTAAGTACCAATCACAATATTCATCCCACACAAATTGATATATCTCTAATGAAAGTAAATCAAAACGATAGTCTTTAAAATGATTCTCGACATTTTTAATTTTTTGATTAAAAATACTCACGATCCATCTATCTGCTTTTGAAAATTCTAAATACCCATCAACACATTTACCAAAACCATTTTCTTTTTTGTCACAATTCATCAAAACAAAACGTGTTGCATTCCATAGCTTATTACAAAAGTTTTTATACCCCTCGCACCTTTGAAGATCAAATTTTATATCTCTTCCTGGGCTTGCAAGACTTGCAAATGTAAACCTTAGTGCATCTGTTCCAAAGGAATCAATGCCTTCTGGAAATTCTTTTTCTGTTTTCTTAATTATAGATTCGGCCTGTTTAGGATTCATTAGTCCATCAGTTCTCTTTTGGACTAATTCTTCAATCGTAATTCCATCAATTAAATCTATTGGGTCCAAAACGTTTCCTTTGGACTTACTCATTTTTTGACCTTCAGAGTCTCTAATCAGTCCATGAATATAAACATGCTTAAAAGGAATCTTCCCAGTAATATGTTTGGTCATCATTACCATTCTAGCAACCCAAAAGAAAATGATATCAAAACCAGTAACTAGTACAGAAGACGGTAAGTATAGATCAAGAGCAGCATTACTCTTTTTAGGATATTCTGGGGTCCAGTCTAAGGTTGAAAAAGGCCATAAAGAAGATGAAAACCAAGTATCTAAAACATCTTCATCTCTTTTCAATTTTCCCTCATAACCATCTTTTTTTGCTAATTTTTTTGCCTCATCGAATGAATGAGCAACATAAATTTTATTATCGTCTCCATACCAAGCTGGAATTTGATGGCCCCACCATAATTGTCTAGATATACACCAATCTTGAATATTATTAAGCCATTGATTATAAGTATTTACCCAATTTTCTGGGTAAAATTTTATATCTTCATTTTTTACAACATCTAATGCTTTCTCTGCAATACTTTTTTTATCAAGACTTGGCTTTGTCATTGCAACAAACCATTGATCGGTTAACATTGGCTCTATGACAATTCCTGTTCTGTCCCCTCTGGGAATCTTTACAATATAATCTTCAACTTTATTTAATAGAGATTTCTTTTTAAGATCTTTTACAATTTGCTTTCTTGCTTCAAATCTTTCTAATCCTTCATAATCATCCATCCCATTTTCATTTATTAATCCATCAAGAGTTAATATATTTATTAAAGGAAGTTTATGTCTTTGGCCAACAGCATAATCATTAAAATCGTGCGCCGGGGTTACTTTTACTACACCAGTTCCAAAGGTAGAGTCTACATATTCATCTGCAATGATTGGAATTTCTTTATTTAATAATGGCAATATAGCAAATTTGCCAATATATTTTTTATATCTTTTGTCATCTGGATGAACCATTAATGCCACATCACCGAGCATTGTTTCTGGTCTTGTAGTGGCTACTGTCAGGAAAGTATCTGCATTATCTACTAGATGATAATTAATATGCCAAAGTGAACCATTCTCTTCTTCTTGAACTACTTCTAAATCAGATACAGCAGTTTGAAGCTTTACATCCCAATTTACTAGTCTTTTACCTCTATAAATTAAACCTTCTCTGTAAAGCTTTACAAATACTTCAGTTACTGTTTTTGATAGGCCTTCATCCATAGTAAAACGTTCACGCGACCAATCAGGGGATGTTCCAAGTCTTCGCATCTGTTGTGTTATTTTCCCACCTGAAAATGCTTTCCAATCCCATACTTTTTTTATAAATTCTTCACGTCCTAATTCATGCCTAGAAATACCTTCTTGATCTAATTGTCTCTCAACAACGATTTGAGTTGCAATACCTGCATGATCTGTTCCCGGTTGCCATAAAGTATTAGCTCCGCTCATGCGGTGGTATCTAGATAATGTATCCATTAATGTTTGATTAAATCCATGGCCCATATGCAATGTTCCAGTAACATTTGGTGGAGGTAATAATATTGAAAAACTTCTTGTTTTTTTCAAGTCACTACCCATTGCATAGTAGCCTTTAGACTCCCAATATTTATACCACTTCTCTTCAATTTCATTGGGATTAAAAGATTTTGATAATTCTTGTTTCATATTTTTTTATCTTGAATAATTAGTAAATTCTAGCATGTCAGAATATAAGTATAGCCCCTAGAAATATTTTAACCTGAGCAAACTTTACAACTTTTATCTTTTGTAATTTTAATATCTTTCCAAGTCATATCTTTTGAATTTAAAAGTAATAATCTACTCATCAATGAATCACCGAGATCTAAAATAATTTTTATAGCTTCTGCAGCTTGAGTTGATCCAATTATTCCAACCAAAGGTGAAAAAACACCATGGTCAGCGCATCTTAATTCTACTTCACTTTTTGAATCCGGAAATAGACATTCATAACAAGGGCTAGTAGATTTTCTAAAATCAAATACACTAATCTGACCATCAAATTTAATTGCTGCTCCAGAAACTAGTGGCTTTTTGAGATTAAATGCAATTTTATTCAAAGCATACCTTGTCTTAAAATTATCAGAGCAATCAATTATTACATCGACGTTTTTTGCTATTTTCGTCATTCCATCAATATTAAGTTTTTTATTAATTGGAATGATAGTTGTCTCTGAGTTAATTTTATTCAAAAATTTTCTTGCTGAAAAAGCTTTATTTGTTCCGATTGATTTGTCATTATGTAGTATTTGTCTCTGAAGATTGGAAATATCCACATCATCAAAATCACAAATTGTAATTTTGCCTATTCCTGATGATGCAAGATAAATAGAAACAGGAGATCCAAGTCCACCGGCACCAATAACAAGGCAATGACTATTAAGTATCTTTTCTTGTCCTTCATATTCAATTTCAGGTAATAAAATATGACGACTGTATCTTAGTAATTGATTATCTTTCATATTTAATCATTATATGTATAACCAAATTATCATATCCTAAAAAGGAATTAAGAAAAATGGGGTGGCTGATGGGGCTCGAACCCACGACAACTGGAATCACAATCCAGGACTCTACCAACTGAGCTACAGCCACCATAAATATTGGCCTGCCCGACAGGAATCGAACCTGTAACCCCCAGTTTAGAAAACTGGTGCTCTATCCAGTTGAGCTACGGGCAGCTAACTTTTAAATAAAGCGTATATCGGGCCTACCTTTATTTAGTAATATTGGTCGGGGTGGAGAGATTCGAACTCCCGACATCCTGCTCCCAAAGCAGGCGCGCTACCAGGCTACGCTACACCCCGAACGCGCAAATATAGCTTAATTACTGCTTTTGGTCAAACATGTTTTACAATCTTAATATTATACCTTGGCAATTTTATTAATGTTTTTTATAAGCATTCTGCTAAAATGTTCGTTTATTTATTTCATATTAAAACATAATGACAGCAAAAATAATTGATGGTAAAAGTATTGCAAATGATCTTTTAGATAAAATTCGTAATGAAATTTTAAACAGAGAATCTAATGGCATAAGAAATCCTTGTTTAGCCGTGATTCTTATTGGTGACAATCCTGCGTCCCACGTATATGTTAAGAACAAAAAACTAGCATGTGAAAAAGTAGGTATAAAATCCTTATCTTATGATTTTAAAGAGTCAATAAGTGAAGATGAATTATTAAAATTAGTTAAAGATATTAATATAAATACTGAAATTGATGGGATATTAATACAGTCACCTCTTCCTGATCATATTAATGAAGATATTATAATTAATGCTATAGATCCAAAAAAAGATGTTGATGGTTTTCATCCATTTAATATAGGTTTGCTTGCCATAAGACAACCAAAGTTAAGATCTTGTACCCCATATGGTGTTATCAAGATGCTTAAAGCATCAAATATTAATTTGGAAGGTTTAGATGCAACAATTGTGGGAGTTTCAAACAATGTTGGCCGACCAATGGCATTAGAGTTATTAATGGAAAAATGTACTATTACATCCTGCCATAGTAAAACAAAGGATTTAGAAAAAAAAGTTCGGCAGGCAGATTTAGTAGTGGTTGCTGCTGGAAGGCAAAACCTTGTAAGAGGAGAATGGATAAAAAAAGGTGCAATTGTCATCGATATTGGAATAAATAGAGTTAATGACAAATTAGTTGGTGATGTTGAGTTTGATATAGCAAGCCAAAATGCTTCTTACATAACACCTGTCCCCGGTGGTGTTGGCCCAATGACTGTTGCAACACTAATGGAAAATACCCTAATTGCACAAAAATTATTCTAAAAGGTTTTAATTGAATCACAAAGAGTGTAAAGTACCGCGGATATTAAATATTTAAAAATAGGAATTTTGTTAATGGTTCAAAAAAAATCACTAATGCAAAAAGCAATAGAAGCAGCAAAAAAAGTTGTAGCAAAACCAGTTACTGCTAAAAAAGTTACTGCTAAAAAAGTTACTGCTAAAAAAGTTACTGCAAAAAAAGTTACTGCTAAAAAAGTTACTGCAAAAAAAGTTACTGCAAAAAAAGTTACTGCAAAAAAAGTTACTGCTAAAAAAGTTACTGCTAAAAAAGTTACTGCAAAAAAATCTGGAGGATTAAAAAAGTTTAATTCATATAAGCCTAAGTTAAACGAAAGTTATATGAATAAATCACAGATCAAACACTTTATAAAAATACTAAATGATTGGAAACTTGAACTTGGTAATGATATTAATAGAACAGTAAGTCATATGCAAGACGAGCTAACAGCTTATGCAGACCCTAATGACAGAGCTAGTCAAGAGTCTGATATGGCTCTTGAGCTTCGTAATCGAGATCGAGAAAGAAAGCTCATAAAAAAAATAGATACCACTTTATTGAATATAAAAAATGGTGACTATGGTTATTGTAATTTATGTGGGGAAGAAATTGGGCTTAATAGATTACTCGCTAGACCAACAGCCACATTATGTATTGACTGTAAAACACTTGATGAAATTAGAGAAAAACAAGTTGCAAAATAAAAAAGCTCAGCTAAGCTGAGCTTTTTAAATCTTTAATTTAAACTCTATTTAGCTCCATCTTTTTTTGGCTCTTGAGGAGCTGGAGCTTCAATTAGAGCCTTAGCACTAACTCTAACTCTTCCTTTATCATCAACCTCTATTACTTTTACCTTTACTTCATCACCTTCTGATAAATGATCTTTTACTGCATTTATTCTTTCATGAGCAATCTGAGAAATATGAAGTAAACCATCTTTGCCTGGCAATAATGAAACTATAGCTCCAAAATCAAGAATCTTAATTACTTTTCCTTCATAAATTTGGTCTACTTCAACATCAGCAGTAATTTCTTTAATCCTACTTAATGCTGCTTCGCCAGACTCAGCAGTTGTACATGTTATTTTAACAAGTCCATCATCGTCAATATCAATAGTGGCTCCAGTATCAGCAGCTAATCCTTTAATGACTGCACCTCCCTTACCTATAACATCCCTTATTTTATCCGTATGGATTTTTATTGTAAGGATTTGAGGAGCAAATTTTGAAAGACTTTCTCGACTTCCTTTGAGCTCTTTCTTCATTATTTTTAGTATGTGATCTATTCCTTCTCGTGCTTGACTTAATGCTACTTGCATAATTTCAGTTGTTATACCTGTAATCTTAATATCCATTTGTAATGCTGTTATTCCGTTGTCAGTGCCTGCAACTTTAAAATCCATGTCTCCTAAGTGATCTTCATCACCTAAAATATCAGTAAGCACAGCCACCCTATTACCCTCTTTAATTAAGCCCATTGCTATACCAGCAACATGATCTTTTATTGGTACCCCAGCATCCATCATAGCCATAGTACCTCCACAGACTGAAGCCATAGAGCTTGACCCATTTGACTCAGTAATTTCCGAAACCAATCTAATTGTATAATCAAAATCTTCTTTACTTGGTAAAGCAGCACTTAAAGCTCTTTTAGCTAATTTTCCATGTCCAATTTCTCTTCTTTTTGGCGTACCTACCCTACCTGTTTCTCCGGTAGCATAAGGAGGGAAATTATAATGCAACATGAAATTATCTTTATATTCGCCTTGAAGGGCATCAATAATTTGTTCATCTCGACCTCCACCTAATGTTGCAACAACAATTGCCTGTGTTTCTCCTCTGGTAAATAAAGCTGAGCCATGCGCTCTTGGTAAAATACCAGTTCTAATCTCGATAGGCCTAACTGTTCTCGTATCTCTTCCATCGATTCGTGGATCGCCATCTAAAATTTTGGTTCTAACAATTCTTGCTTCTAGATTGTGAAACTCATCTTTAATTTCGTTTAATTGAGTCGTATTAGTCTCTTCTGTTACAAGTTCTTTTAAAACTTTTTCTCTTATTGTCGATATTTCTAAAGAACGATCGCCTTTTGACTTAATTGAGAAAGCTTTTTCTAAATCTTTAAGAGCAATTTTATCAATTTTATTAATTAATTTTGTATCTGTTTTTGGAGCATTCCAGTCCCATGGATCTTTGGAAGCCTCTTTTGCTAACTCATTAATCATCTTAATAACTGGTTGCATTGCTTTATGTCCCTCTAGCACTGCATCAAGCATAACCTTCTCAGGTAATTCTTTCGCTTCAGATTCAACCATTAATACAGCAGAATCACTGCCAGCCACAACCAGGTCAAGCTCACTTGATTCCATTTCAGTTTTTGAAGGATTTATCACATACTTTTCATCAAGATATCCAACACGTGCGGCCCCTATTGGTCCGTGAAATGGAATACCTGATATAGCTAATGCAGCAGATGCACCTATTATGGCAGGAATATCTGAGTCAATTTCACTATCAGAAGACATTACCGTAGCTACAATTTGAATCTCATTATAAAAATTATCCGGAAATAATGGCCTTAGTGGTCTATCTATAAGCCTACAAGTTAGAGTTTCTTTTTCACTAGGTCTTCCTTCCCTCTTAAAAAAACCTCCGGGAATTTTTCCAGCGGCATAATTTTTTTCTTGGTAATCAACTGTTAATGGAAAAAAATCTTGTCCTTCTTTTGCTTCTTTTCGTCCAACTACAGTAACAAAAACTACAGTATCTCCATAACTAACTATTACTGCACCATCAGCTTGTCGACCAATTTCTCCAGTTTCAATTTTAAGATCATGAGATCCATATTTAATACTTTTCTTTATTATATTGAACATTTAACTTAATCCTCTCTAATAATTAAATTCATTATTCACTTCTCAATAATGAATACATTTTTAATAGCAAAAGAGCCGATACAATCAATAAAATTGAATGTGATCGGCTCAAAATTTTATTTACTTTTCTATTTTCTAAGACCAAGGCTCTTGATTAATCCTTGGTATCGCTCTAAACTTTCACGTTTCAAATAATCAAGAAGTTTTCGTCTCTGGCTAACAAGTGCCAACAGTCCTCTTCGTGAATGATGATCTTTCGCATTAGTTTTAAAATGCTCTGTCAAATAAGTTATACGATCTGTCATTAGTGCAACTTGTACTTCTGGCGAACCTGTATCACCTTTTCCTATTTGATATTTCTTTACAATTTTTTCTTTATCTATAGCAGTACTAGTCATTCATATTCTCCCATTGCAGAGCGCACATTTTAGCGGCATTTTCATAATTTAACAATATGTTTTTAATTCAATTTTTTAAAGACTTTAAGCGTTTAACTTTTAAACTTTCTGTTTTATCAATTTCACCTAAGCCAATAAAATCATTATTACTACTGTATAATCGGTACATTCCTGGAATTTTTTCCTTTATCTCTATTATCCTTCCATCTTTTATTGCAATTTCTTCTTTAGAATTTAATACTATGTTCTTATATTCACTCAATAATTCTTCGGTTGGCAATAAAAACTTAATTCTTTCATCATTTTTTGTTTGCTCAATAGCTTCAATACTTATACTGTTCTCAATACTAAAATTTCCAATTTTAGTTCTTTTCAGATCAATTAAATAGCCTCCTATGTTTAGTTGATCTCCAATATCTTCAGCTAGTGTTCTTATATATGTTCCTTTCGAGCACATTATTGATATTATAAGATTATTCCCTTGATAACTTAGTAATTCAATTTTATGAATCATAATTTTACGTTTAGCCCTAGGAATATCAATTCCTTCGCGAGCATATGAGTAAAGAGGTTTACCTTGATGTTTGAGTGCAGAATACATTGGAGGAAGTTGTTCGATTGTTCCAATAAATTTATTAAGTAGTTTTCTTATTTCAGCCAAAGAAGGTATTTTATTTATATTTTGCTTAGTAATCTCGCCTTCTTTATCACCTGTTGAACTTTTATACCCTAATCTTATTGAAGCCTCATAAGTTTTATCAGCATTTAATAAATAACTTGAAAATTTAGTAGCCTCTCCTAAACAAAGTGGGAGTAAGCCAGTTGCCATTGGGTCAAGAGTTCCTGTATGTCCAACTTTTTTAGCAGAAAATAAAAATTTTATTTTTGATACTAATTGATTAGAAGACATCCCTAAAGGTTTATTAGCTATCAAAAGCCCATCGACATTGAATTTAAGTCGTTTAAATTGCATATTTTATTTTTGGGAAGGCAAAACAGAATCTAATAATTTTGAAATTTTCATACTTTCATCCACTGTCTTATCATAAATAAAATGCAATTTAGGTATACCTCTTGTAGTCATTCTTTTAGATAGTTGAGACCTAAAAAATGGCATAGACCGGTCAATACCTTTAAAAATTTCTTCATCATATTTAGCAGAAATTATATATACTTTGGCATGTTTTAAACATGGTGATACCTGAACATCTAAAATTGTTAACATTTTTAAAGCAGGATCTTTAATTTCTGTTTGCAACAGATTTGCTAACTCTTTTTTGATCTGCTGACTAATTCGATCACTTCTCGGGTAATCTTTCACCGATTTATAGCTTCCTAGGTACCTGAACTAATTCATATACTTGAACTTTATCGCCAACCTCAATAGCATTGAAGTTTTTTAAAGCCAATCCACATTCTATATTGGCTTTAACTTCTTTAATATCATCTTTAAATCTCTTCAAAGAATCTAGCTCTCCTTCAAAAATAACTTCGTTTTCTCTTAAAAGTCGAACATTTGAATTTCTTCTTATTAAGCCTTCTAAAACAATACAGCCTGCAATACTTCCTACTTTAGATGCTTTATATATTTCTCTAATTTCTACAAGTCCAAGAATATTTTCTTTTTGTTCAGGGGCTAAAAGACCACCTAATGCAGCTTTAACTTCATCTACTGCTTCATAAATAATACTATAATTCCTCATATCAACTTCAAGATTATCAGCTAATTTTCTTGCCCCACTATCAGCTTTAACATTAAAAGCAATAATTACTGCATTAGATGCAGATGCTAAATTTATATCGGACTCGTTAACAGCTCCAATTGCAGAATGAATTACATTAACCTTTACCTCTTCTGTTGACAACTTCTCTAAAGATCCAGCTAAAGCTTCTGCTGAACCCTGAACATCAGCCTTAATTATTAAGGGTAAAAATCTTACTTCGGCTTCTGTCATTTGATCAAAAACATTTTCTAATTTCGAAGCTTGTTTTGCCAGCTTTACATCCCTGAATTTTCCTTGTCTAAATAATGCAATTTCACGTGCTTTTTTCTCATCATTTAAAACAATGAACTCATCTCCAGCTTTTGGAACTTCTGAAAGCCCAATCACTTCTACAGGAATCGATGGTCCAGCCTCCTTAACACTTTTACCAGCCTCATTAAGCATTGCTCTAATTCTACCTGATGAATTACCTGCCAATAAACTATCGCCTGGTCTTATAAATCCTGATTGAACTAATAAAGTTGCTGCCGGGCCTCTTCCCTTATCCAATCTACCTTCAATAATTATTCCTTTGGCAGGAGTATTAATTGGCGCTTTTAATTCTAATATTTCAGCTTGTAAAAGAATTGCGTCTAATAAATTATCAATTCCTTGTCCAGTTTTTGCTGAAATTTCTACAAACATAGAGTCTCCACCTAGATCTTCAGGAATAACTTCATGAGTTAATAATTCATTCTTAACTTTTTCAGAATTAGCATCAGGCTTATCAATCTTATTGATAGCAACAATCAAAGGAACCCCTGCAGCTTTTGAATGATTTATTCCTTCGATAGTTTGTGGCATAACTCCATCATCTGCAGCAACAACTAAAACAACTATATCTGTTGCTTTAGTGCCTCGAGCTCTCATCGCTGAAAAAGCTTCGTGGCCAGGTGTGTCTAAAAAAGTTGCAACCCCTTTTTCAGTTTCCACATGATAAGCACCTATATGCTGAGTGATACCTCCTGCTTCACCGGAAGCAACTCGTGAAGTTCTAATAAAGTCCAATAAAGATGTTTTTCCATGGTCCACATGCCCCATTACCGTAATTACAGGCGGTCTTGATTCTATTTGTGGCAAGATACTATCATCTCGATCTAGAAGGGATTCAGGGTCGTTTTCTTTTGCAGCTTGGGGATTATGTCCCATTTCTTCTACTAAAATCATTGCTGTATCTTGATCGAGAACTTGATTTATAGTTACCATCATTCCCATTCCCATTAAGGATTTGATAAGTTCAGATGCCTTAATAGCCATTTTATGTCCCAGATCTGCCACTGAAATTGTTTCTGGAATTAAAATATCTTTTACAATTGGGTCGCTGGGTGCAACAAAGGTTTGATCCAAATCAGGATTTGAATCAATATTTTTATTTTTATTTCTCGGAGCTCTCCATCCAGCATTGGCATTAGATGAACGATTTTTTATTGGTCTTTTCTTTAGAGTTCTATCAACCCAGTCATTTTTTTTATCTTTCTTTTCTTTCTGTTTTTCTACTTTTACCCCGGCTTTTGAAGCTGGTCGATGCAAAGTTCCTTCTTGAGGCGGTTCATTTTTTTTTGCTTTTTCAGGTTCTTTCTTTTGAAGATCATCTGCTTGAGCCTCTGCTAATGCAGCATGTCTTTTTGCTTCTTCGTCTCTTATATTTTTTTCGTTTTCATCAACTATTTCTTTAGGTTTTTCAGATTTTTTTTCATCAATAATTTCAGAGCTTTTATCTTTACTTTGATCAGGTTTAACAATCGTTCTTTTTTTTCTGACCTCTACTTGAATAGTTCTTGATTTTCCTTCACTATCAGTTTTTCTAATTTGTGTGTTTTGTTTTCTTGTTAATGTAATTTTAGATTTTGGACGAAGAGAGGCTCCGTGCTCAGATCTGAGATAAGCCAATAATGCAGATTTATCTTCTTCCTTAAGCTCGTCTGAGGCACTTGATTTGTCTACCCCTGAACTTTTTAGCTGCTTAAGTAATAAATCTACCGGCAGTCCTAATTCAGTAGCAAACTCTTCAACATTAGATTTTCCCATTAAAACTCCATAAATTTATTAAACAAACCAAGGTGCTCTTGCTGTCATTATTAGTACTTTGGCTTTTTCCTCATCCATTTTTACTAATTCAATTAACTCATCTACAGCTAATTCTGCTAAGTCTTCCATAGTGATAATTTTTTTTGAAGCTAAAAGTTTTGCTGTATCTGTATCCATTCCATCCATAGCTAATAAATCAGCTGCAGGTTTAGATATTTCTTCCTCTTTTGCAATTGCTTCAGTAAGAATGACTGCACTTGCTCTAGATCTTAATTCATTAACTGTTTCTTCATCAAAAGCTTCAATTTGAACCATTTCTTCGATAGGAACATACGCTATTTCTTCAAGGGAAGTAAAACCTTCTTTAACAAGAATATCTGCAACATCTTCATCAACATCAAGTTTTTCAATAAATAATTGACTCGAGGATGTATATTCTTCTTTTATTTTCTGATCAGATTGCTCTTCAGTTAATATATTAAGCTCCCAGCCTGTTAATTCAGAAGCTAATCTAATATTTTGCCCATTTCTTCCAATTGCTTGTGCTAATTGATCTTCTGCAACAACTAAATCCATACTGTGCTTATCTTCATCCACAACAATACTTGAAACTTCTGCAGGAGCCATTGCATTAATAACAAATTGAGCTGGCTCTATAGACCATAAAACAATATCAACTCTTTCTCCAGATAGTTCACTTGTAACAGCTTGTACTCTAGAACCTCTCATTCCAACACATGTTCCAACTGGATCGAGTCTTTGATCATTTGCTTTTACAGCAATTTTTGACCTTAAGCCCGGGTCTCTTGATGCGGCCATAATTTCAAGTAAACCTTCCTCTATCTCTGGAACTTCTAATTCAAATAATCTTATTAAAAATTCTGGGGCCGTTCTAGACAAAATTAGTTGAGGCCCTCTAGCAGTTTCATCAATTTTAACTAGGATTGCTCTTACACGATCACTTATTCTTAGATTCTCTTTTGGTATCATCTGATCACGCGGCAATATAGCATCAAGTCTCCCAATTTCGATGACTCCATTACCTCTTTCCATTCTTCTTATTTGGCCAGATATTAACTTTTCATCTTGAGCTAAGAAGTCTTTAAGTATTTGTTCTCGTTCTGCTTCCCTAACTTTTTGTAAAATAACTTGCTTTGCGGCCTGTGCCCCAATTCTGCCAAACTCTTCAGATGGAATTGATTCTTTGATAACATCATTAATAACTTTTCCTTTAGATCTTTCATCTTCAATAGTAATTTCAGCTTCAGCATTTTCAATATCTTCTTCAGGTAGTATTGTCCAACACCTAAAAGCTTTATATTCGCCAGTTTCTTTATCAATCTCTACTCTAATATCAACTCCAACATCATGCTTTTTTTTTGTTGCGGATGCTAAGGCTAATTCCACAGCTGTAAAAATTACATCTCTGGCTACATTTTTTTCATGTGCAAGAGCATCTACTAATAATAATATCTCACGACTCATTTAAATATTCTCCACTCATACGTTTAACTAAAATTCTGGATCTAATCGGGCTTTCTCAATATTATCCAAACTGATTTCTAGTAAATCATCATTGAACTCTATTAGTATTAAGTTTTTTTTTATACCTCTCAGTATCCCAGTAAAATTTTTTCTTTCTTCAATAGATGATCGGGTTTTAATCCTAATCTTTTCGCCTTTAAATCTTTCAAAATCTTTCAACTTTTTAATTACTCTATCAAATCCAGGCGATGAAACTTCTAGTCGATCAAAAATTATATCTTCTTCTACAGATAATATATGCTTAAGCTGGTTACTTACGGAAACACAATCATCAATATTTATTGAGCTTGTTTTATCAATAAATATTCTCAATAATTCTCCTCTATTAATTATCTCAAAATCAACTAATTCATAACCTAATTTAGAAACATTTTTTTCAATTAACGCCTCAAGATCAATAGTCAATTTCTGATTCCTTGTAAAAATTAAGGTCCTAAAAACAAAAAAGGGCCATAGGCCCATTAACAAAAGCGAATTATATCAATAAATTCAATAAATTGAAAGAATAAAGTTACGGCTACTACGTATTAATTTTTGCAAATTTTCTTTTACCAACCTGAATTATAAAATTTCCGTTTTTAGGTGGAATAAATTTCATCCCTACTAACTTATTCCCATCAATTTTAATACCTCCACCTTTAATTAACCTTATAGCTTCTGAAGTACTTGATACTAAATCTATCTTTTTAAGTAATTGAGGAATATTTATTACGTCTGAATCAATATTAGATAATGAATGTTCTTCTATATCTTTTGGGACATCGCCCTTAGCTCTTAGGTTGAAATTTTCTTCTGCATTTTGCGCAGCTTCATCATCATAAAGACGACTAACGATTTCTTTCGAAAATTCTACTTTAATATTTTTTGGATTTTCTCCATCCTTAACTCTTTTTTTCCAAGATCTTATATTATCGAATGACTTTAAAGATAATAAATCAATATATCGCCACATAAGTTTGTCAGATAAAGATAAAAGTTTTGCGTAAACTAATTCAGGTGGCTCATTAATACCAATGTAATTTTTTGAAGATTTTGACATTTTTTGAATACCATCTAACCCCTCTAGAAGTGGCATAGTTAATATACATTGAGGAGTTTGACCTTTTTGTTTTTGTAATTCTCGTCCCATTAATAAATTAAATTTTTGATCTGTTCCTCCAATTTCTATATCAGATTCTAACGCAACAGAGTCATACCCCTGAAGTAATGGATACAAAAATTCATGTATAGAAATTGGCTGATTAGCTTTATATCTTTTTGCAAAATCTTCTCTTTCAAGCATCCTGGCAACGGTATGACTTGATGCAAGTTTGATAATCCCTGCAGCCCCCAAACCACTGAGCCATTTCGAATTAAAAACTATTTTTGTTTTAGATTTATCTAGTATTTTAAAAACTTGATTCGAATACGTTTTAGCATTCTCTTTAACGTCTTCCTCAGATAATGGCGGTCTTGTTGCATTTTTACCAGTAGGATCACCTATCATTCCAGTAAAATCACCAATCAAAAAATAAACATCATGGCCTAGGTCCTGAAATTGTCTTAATTTATTAAGTAAAACTGCATGTCCTAAATGAAGATCTGGTGCTGTTGGATCAAATCCTGCTTTAATTTTAAGAGGCACATCTTTTTTGAGTTTCTCAATTAATTCAGATTCAATTAAGATTTCATCAGCACCTCTTTTAATTATCTCTAATTGTTCTTTAATATTCACTATTTTTATCTCAAAAGTTATTATTTAATTCAATTCTATCGCAATTATAGACCTAAAAAAGTTAGACTTTTATTATTTCAAATACTTGTATAAAAAAATAAAAAGGTCACAATTAAAAACATGAATAATTCATCACTTTTTTTTGGAGTTATGTCTGGAACAAGTCTAGATGGAATTGATATTGTTTTAATTAATAATAGAAATAAAAATATTGATATAGTTGAATTTATTCAAATTCCATACAATACGAATACGAAAAAAGAATTTCTTGCTCTTCACTCAGGACATCTCTCTGATCTTGAACATTCGATTCGTCTATCACTATTTCACGCAAAAATTACAGCAAATGGTATTAAAAAGATTCTAAAAAAACATAAGCTAAAAAATAAAGAAATTAGATGTATTGGTTATCATGGTCAAACAGTCAGACATTTGCCAGAAAAAGGTTATTCTATTCAGCTTGGTAGTGCAAATCTTTTAGCTGAGCTAACAAATATAACTGTTGTGTCTGATTTTAGAAATAGAGATATAGTTGCTGGAGGACAAGGAGCGCCTCTGGTCCCAGCTTTTCATAATGAATTCTTTTTTAAAAAAAGTAAAAACAGAGTAATTATTAACATCGGTGGTATAAGCAATATAACTTATTTGCCAACTAATAAAAAAATGATTGGTTTTGATTGTGGCCCAGGAAATATTTTACTAGATCATTGGATTAAAATTCAACATAATAAAAACTTTGATAATTTAGGAAAATGGGCAAAATCAGGTAACTTAATTGAGGGTTTGCTATTTAATTTTCAAAAAGATTTATTTTTTAAAAAGTACCCTCCAAAAAGTACTGGAAGAGAATTATTTAATATGAATTGGTTAAATAAATTTAATATCAATGATTATTCTCCCCAAGATGTTCAAAGAACTCTTTTAGAATTAACTGCTGTAACAATTAAAGAAGCTATAAAAAATTTCTGCTCTAATTTCGATGAGATATACATTTGCGGTGGTGGTAGTAAAAATATATTTTTGATCGAGAGAATTAAGGAAATTACTGCTACAAATATCAATACTACAGATAAACTCAATATTCCCTCTCAGCAAGTTGAATCTATAGCATTTGCTTGGCTTGCAAAAAAATGTATTCAAAAAAAATATAATAATTCACATAAAATCACTGGCTCTTCAGGCCCTAGAATTCTAGGTGCAATCCATTACTCATAAAAAACTATTAAGTTTCGGTATAATACAAAAATTACTTTTACTTCGCGAAGATAGATAAATTGTATGGCTAAATTAAAAGCAAAATTACTTATTGATAATAAAAAAATTGACCTTCCAATTATAGAGGGATCAATGGGTTATCCAGCAATTGATGTAAGCTCGTTACATTCGAATTCAATTAAAACATTTGACCCTGGATTTTCATCTACTGCAGAATGCTCATCTGCCATTACTTTTGTTGATGGTGGCAAAGGTGAATTGCTTCATAGAGGGCACCCAATTGAACAATTAGCAGAAAAGCGTGATTATCTAGATATCGCTTATTTACTTTTTCATGGTGAATTACCAAATTCAAGAGAGAAAACAAATTATATTAAGTCAATTAAAGAGCATAGCCTTCCGCACGATCAGTTAAATACTATATTTCGTGGATTCAGGAGGGATGCTCACCCAATGGCAGTTATGGTTGGAGTAGTTGGTTCAATGTCAGCGTTTTATTTTGATGAAAGTATGAAAGTAAATAATCAGAGTCATCGAAAATTATCAGCTCAAAGATTAATTGCTAAAGTACCAACGATTGCAGCATGGAGTTTCGCCTACAGTCAGGGGCGCCCTTTTGTTTACCCTCAGGATAATCTTAGTTACTCAGAAAATTTTCTTAATATGATGTTTTGTACCCCCAATTCTAAATATATTCAGAATCCAGTTATATCAAAAGCTTTTGAAAAGATTCTTATTTTACATGCTGATCACGAACAAAATGCTTCAACTTCTACTGTTAGACTTGTTGGATCATCAGGGGCTAATCCTTTTGCCTGTATTGCTGCTGGAATTGCATCTTTATGGGGACCTGCTCATGGCGGAGCAAATGAAGCAACCCTAAAAATGCTTAGTGAAATCAGAAATGAAGGGCGAATCAATGAATATATTAAAAGAGCAAAAGATAAAACAGATTCATTTCGATTGATGGGATTTGGCCACCGTATTTATAAAAATAAGGATCCTCGCTCTATCATAATGAAAGCTACATGCCATGAAGTTTTAGATGAACTTGGCTTAAGAAACGATCCTATATTTAAGCTAGCTTTAAAATTAGAAAAAATTGCACTAGAAGATGAGTATTTTGTTAAGAAAAAATTGTACCCTAATGTAGATTTCTATTCTGGTATTGTAATGAAAGCGTTAGGCATACCTAACTCAATGTTTACAGCAGTATTTGCATTAGCAAGAACAGCGGGTTGGGTTGCTCATTGGAATGAAATGAATCTCAATGAAAATTCAAAAATAGGCCGACCAAGACAAATCTATACTGGAAAGCTAAGGAGAGATGTTCCTAATCTTTAAGCAGAAAAAGAAGAACCACAACCACAAGTCGTAGTTGCATTAGGATTTTTAATTACGAATTGTGATCCTTGAACGTTATCCTGATAATCAATCTCAGCACCAGTTAAATACTGCAAACTCATTGGATCTACTAATAAAGTAACTGAATCTTTAACAACTTGAGTGTCATCCTCATTAATTACCTCTTCAAAGGTAAAGCCATATTGAAAACCAGAGCATCCACCACCACTTACAAACACTCTTAATTTGAGATCAGGTGAACCTTCTTCTGCTATTAATTCCTTAACTTTATTCACTGCATTATCAGTAAAATTAATTGGTGTTGGCATTTTAATTTCAGCTGTCATTTGCATCTCCTATAACTTTCTTGTCTTTTTTTAAAGGTAATTTTTTTTGTACCTTATTGATCAGGACCTTATTCATCTGCTTTAGTTCTCCATTAACTATTGCTCCTGCATGTATCTCAATAGAATTATACTCAATATTACCTTTAATAACAGAGCTAGGCTGTAATTCTATATAATCAGAACATTTAACATCACCAATAATCTCACCAGCAATAATAGCTGTTTCAACAATAACACTACCTCTTATTCTACTTTTTTCCCCCATAATAAGAGTCCCGCCAGAATCTTCAACAACTGTTAGATCGCCATTTATCTTTCCATCCAGTCTCAAACCACCTGAATATGAAGTATTACCTCTGATAACAATATCCTTATCTATAAGGGTATCTATGGCTCCTAGTTTCTTTTTTTTCTTGAATAACATAAATTACCTTCTCTTTCCTACAATCTTTTCATAAAATAAAACGCTTTCTTTTAATTCAGTATTTTCTTCTTTTGTTCTTTTTAATGCTGTGGCAATTTTTTCATATGAAATCTGAGACATCTGTAACTCCAATTTCAACTCGAGTAATTCTTTTTCTTGTACATTATTAAAATTTCTTAATTCATCTATTGTAAGTAAAAATTTAATTGATTTGCCGCCATCAAAAACATAATATGCAGCTCCAGTTCCAGTAAAAAGAAAAAATATCGCTATTAAAAAATAACTAGGCCATGCACTACCAGTCTTGATTCTAGCTGTATTTCCAGTTAATTTATAATTTCTCTTTTTTGATCTATTTTTCATTCAATTATGGCATTAATGGTATTAATTCTAAGCCCATATTTTCCTTCCATCCCATCATTATATTCATATTTTGTATTGCTTGCCCCGCAGCACCTTTTACTAAATTATCTATAACAGATAAAATTACCAATTGTTGAGTATCGGGTACCTTATAAAACGATATTCTACAGATATTAGAAGCTCTTACAGATTTAGTTTCAGGGCATGAATTTGCTCCCATAATATCAACAAATTGCTCTTTATCGTAAAATTTATTAAAAATAACTGATGGATCAAAATCTTTAATACAATTTACATATACTGTAGCGTGAATTCCTCTTACTATTGGCAAAAGATGAGGTACAAATAAAACTTTAATTCTTTCGATTGATGAGTTATTGCTTAAGTTTTCTTCAATTTCGGGTTGATGCCTATGCCCAGTTAAAGCATAAGCTTTAAAATTTTCATTTGCCTCTGATAACAAAAGATCTGTTTCGGCTTTTTTGCCTGCTCCACTAATACCAGATTTTGCATCAGCTATAATTGAAAGTGGATCTATTAAGCTTTTTTTCAATAAAGGTATTAATGCTAGTTGAATTGCTGTTGGATAACATCCTGGATTTGCCACAAGTTGAGCATTTTTAATTTGATTTCTATTTACTTCCGGAAGTCCATAAACAGCTTTTTCCACAATATCAGGACATTCATGGGTCATTTCATATGATTTTTCCCATTCTTTTATATTTTTAATCCTAAAATCTGCAGCCAAATCTATAACTTTAATTCCATTGTCTATTAAATCTTTAGCATATTTCATTGTTACTCCATTAGGAGTAGCAAAAAATACTAAATCTGATTCTTTAAGATCAATATCATCAGGATTTACAAATTTATGACTTATTATGCTTCTTAACGAAGGGTAAATATCATGTACAAATTTTCCACTATCTTTTCTAGAGGTAATATGGTGAATCTGCACATTGGGATGAAGACACAATAGTCTTAATAATTCAATGCCGGTATAACCGGACCCGCCAACAATACTTATGTTTACTTTTTTATCCATAGATATGAGCTATTCTACATTGTTAATAATTAATCTAGTTGAAAAAAAAGCCGCTAAAAGCGGCTTTTTCAAATTTCAAAATTTTATCGTTTTGAAAACTGTTTGGCACGCCTTGCTTTTCGTAATCCAACTTTTTTACGTTCAACTTCACGAGCATCTCGAGTTACATAGCCTGCTTTAGATAAATCAGACTTAAGTTCTATATCATAATCCATTAAAGCCCTTGTAATTCCGTGTCTTACTGCTCCAGCTTGTCCAGATTCACCTCCACCAACAACATTAACTTTTATATCAAATGTTGAGGTATTATTTGTCAATTCCAATGGTTGCTTCATGATCATTTGCGAGGTGTACCTTGAAAAATACTCAGCCATAGGCTTATTGTTAATTAAAATATTTCCTTTACCAGGCTGAATGAATACTCTCGCTATAGAACTTTTTCTTCTTCCTGTACCATAATAATATTTACCTATCATCAAAAATATCCTAAATTATAAAGTTGTTAGTAGTGGCTGTTGAGCTGAATGATTATGATCACTTCCCGCATAAACTTTCATTTTTTTTACCATGGCATAACCTAAAGGACCCTTTGGTAACATTCCTTTTACTGCTTTTTCTAGAGCTCTACCTGGAAATTTTTCTTGTAATTTTTTAAAGTTTGTTGAATATAATCCACCAGGAAAGCCAGAATGCCTATGATAGATTTTGCCATCTTCTTTATTGCCGGTAACAATTAATTTATCAGCGTTGATTACAACAACATAATCTCCAGTGTCAACATGAGGAGTATAAATAGCTTTGTGCTTCCCTCTTAGCCTATGAGCTATTGCACTCGCTAGCCTACCTAAAGTAGCATCTGTAGCATCAACCAATAGCCAGTCTCTTTTAACTTCATGTGATTTAGCTGAAAAAGTTTTCATCTTATAAACTGCCAATTTGTATTAAAAAAAATAAGATCAGAATTTTAGTCTATTTTAGCCCTTCATGTCAATTTTTAACTTGGTAAAATTGTATTTTTATATTTGAGAGAGAAATCCTATAAATATAATAAGGCCAACATAATTGTTCCTTAAGAAAGCTTTGAAATTTTTTTCTGGATCCATAGATCTACCTTCAAAACATCCATACATTGAAACTAACATAGCTAAACTTAATAAAAAATAAAATATAATAGTAAATTTATTTAAACCCCCGATGATAAATAAACTTAAAAACATAAAAAAATAACTTAGTGTAATCATCAAAACTATCTTTTTATTAAATGTTAATGGGGCAGAATAAATATTTAATTTTTTATCATCTTTCATATCGCTAATTGCATAATGAGAATCATAAGCAAAAGCCCAAAAAATATTAGCAACAAATAATATTTGAGCCTCTAATGGAATTGTGTTTTGAATAGCAGAAAAAGCCATTAAGATACCAAATCCAAAAGTTACACCAAGATAAAGTTGAGGAATAGTAAAAAATCTTTTAGTTAAAGGATAGGTTAATGAAAATATAAGTGCAAAAAATGAAATCAAGATAGTTAAATAATTTAATTGAATTACAAGAACAAAAGAAGGTATTAATAATAAAATTAGCAGTATTATTGCATCCTTAACGCTCACTAAACCAGATGCAATCGGTCTACTTTTTGTTCTTTCTACAAAAGAATCTAATTTATGATCAAGTAAATCATTTACTACACATCCTGCAGATCTCATTAAAATTGTTCCTAATATAAAAATAAATAATATTTTTATATTAGGAATTCCTTCTGAGGCCAGCAAAATTGCACATAGTGTAGGCCACAGTAATAAAAAAATACCGATTGGTTTGTTAATTCTTGTTAAAATTAATAAAGAACTAAATTTATTCATCTAAATAATCAAATTTTTCGAAATTATTAAAAAAAACCTCTGTTAATACT
Source organism: Methylophilaceae bacterium (assembly GCA_028122555.1). Classification (GTDB taxonomy): domain Bacteria; phylum Pseudomonadota; class Gammaproteobacteria; order Burkholderiales; family Methylophilaceae; genus BACL14. Next base: position 23,635 of record JAOHSH010000003.1, on the reverse strand, counting down.
ACTTTTTTATTCTTATTTTGGAATGTTGATTGTCTTGTAGCAAGTATTTTGATATTTTTTAAATTTAATATTGTTACTTTTCTAGAAAATTCATCATTTATAGATGGCTTCTTAAATTTAAAATCTGATCGCTTTATCATTTTTCTTTCAAATACAATATCTGCTAATGGTTTATTATTTAATTTTTTTATTTTATGCCAGAAACCTCTCAAATATTTCAAAGGTAAAGCTGTCCTTGCATACATAATTGGTAATTTATCTGCATAAATCAAAACTTCTCTAAGATATAAATGCTCTGATTTAATATTACCAAGCTCTTTCTTTTCATTAAGAAAAATATTTTTTACACTTGTTTTAACAGGAATAATTTCAAGCTTTGCAATACTTCTAATCCGGTAACTTAAAGATTTCATATCTAAAAGCCACAACTTTAATTTACTATCTATTTTAATATTTTTGGTCCACATTATAGACTTATGACCTTCCTAAATCTTGATAGTTTTTATGCCAACGATTAATATGTGTTGGTACATCTTTAGAGAAATTTTCTAAAAGAAGATCTGCATCCTTCTTTGCGATACTTAATAATTCTTGGTCTCGATTTAAATCTGCGATTCTTAATGATGGAAGACCGCTCTGCCGTAATCCTAAGACCTCTCCTGGCCCCCTTAATTTTAAATCTTCCTCAGCAATCCTAAAGCCGTCAATATTTTCATATATAATCTTGAGCCTCTGTTTAGCTATATTAGATAGTTTCTTTTGATACAGTAATATACATATACTTTTCTTATCGCCTCGTCCAATTCTTCCTCGTAACTGATGTAATTGTGTAAGGCCCATTCTTTCCGCATTCTCTATGACCATCAATGTTGCATTTGGAACATCTACTCCTACTTCAATTACAGTAGTTGCCACTATAATTTTAATCTTATTTTTTTTAAAATCTTCCATGATAATTTTTTTATCGTTAGAAGACAGCCGTCCATGAATTAATCCTACTTTGTGATTTGAAAAATAATTTGATAAATCATGGTATGTTTTCTCTGCGGTTTCAAGCTGCAAAGTTTCACTTTCCTCAATTAAAGGGCATACCCAATAAACCTGATTACCATCAAAACAATTTTGATTAATTGTATCTAATATTTGATTTCTTTTTTCACTTGATAATACTTTTGTTATTACACTTTTTCTTCCCGGAGGCATTTCATTAATTATTGATATATCCATATCAGCAAAATAACTCATTGCTAATGTTCTTGGAATTGGTGTCGCACTCATCATTAACTGATGCGGTTCAAAATTTTTATTTAGTATACTTTTTTTCCTTAAAGCTAATCTTTGATTTACTCCAAAACGGTGTTGTTCATCAATGATATAAAAACCAATGAATTTAAAATCTACCTTTTCTTGAATTAATGCATGAGTACCAACAACAAGTTTAGCTTGCCCGCTTTTTATTCTTTCATATGATTTATCTTTTAATTTAGTGTTCATACTCCCTATTAACAATTCAACGTGAATTCCTAGCCTAGCAAACCAAAAATTAAGTTTTTCAAAATGTTGTTCGGCTAAAATCTCAGTTGGAGCCATAAATACAACTTGAAAATCAGAATTTATTACTTGTAAAGCTGCCATTGCTGCAACAACTGTTTTGCCGCTACCTACGTCTCCTTGAAGAAGCCTGTTCATTGGGTGACTTTGATTTAAATCATTCTTAATCTCTAAAAATGAAGATTGTTGTTGATTTGTTAATTTGAACTCTAAGTTATTTAAAAAATTTTTATGTGCACTATTTGAATATAAAATTGGTTTTGATTTATAAGACTTATTTTCATGGTATTTACCACGAAAGAAAAATTGATGTGCAAGTAATTCATCATAAATTAATCTTCGATGAAAAATACTCTTTTTTTCATCGAAGAGTTCCTTCTTATATTCTTTTCTAGGCTTATGAATCAATTTCAATGTTTCTAATAATGATGGAAGATTTCTTTCTACATATAAGTCGCCAAAAAGATCGGGGTACTGCTCGACTAAATTTTCATGTTCGAACACTTTTTGAACTAATTTAAAAATTAACTTTTGAGATAATCCTTCAGTTGCAGGATAAACTGGGGTATAAAAATTTTTAAGTGGAGTATCCTTTGAAATAAACTCGTATTGAGGGTGAATCATTTCAAATAAAAATGAACTCGATTTTATCTCTCCATAAATCCTTAAAATTTTACCAACTTCAAATTGTTTGATTTGACTTGGATAAAAATTCAAAAATCTTAACTTTAAGTCACCAGTATCATCTTGCACATAAACAGTTAAACTTTTTCTCGGTCGGTATGAAACTTCTTTACTAATTACTTTACCCTCAATTTGATACATTGTTCCAGGTCGTATATTTTTTATCAGATCAATTTTTGTTTCATCTAGATACCTGATCGGAAGATGAAGAAGTAAATCTAGGGTATTTAAAATCCCTAACCTTTTTAATTTTTTTAGTTGTAGTTCAGTGAATATTTGTTTTGGCAATTTTAATACTTACCTCATTACTCTAAAACTAAAAATCCATCAGCCTCAACTAAAGATCCTTTTGGTAAAGATGCAACTCCAATTGCTGCCCTTGCTGGAAAAGGCTCAGTAAAATACGTCTGCATAATTTCATTTACTAAAACAAAATGTGATAAATCAGTTAAATAAATATTTAATTTAGCTACGTCATCAAAACTTGCATCTGCTGCCTTTATGACTTGACTTAAATTTTCAAATACTTGCTTTATTTGACCTTCTATACCATCCACTAATTCCATAGTTTTAGGGTCTAATGGTATCTGTCCAGATAGAAAAACTATGTTTCCTTTTCGAATTGCTTGACTGTAAGGCCCAATGGCCTCCGGTGCATTTTTTGAATTTATAGATATTTTTTTCATGACTTTTCCTTATTTTTAATGCATAGATTTTACACGATTGATTTTATTAATTTTTGTAATTTTTCTTAAATTTCTTATTAAGTCTGCTAAATGTGTTCGATTCTTGACTTGAACTATAAATCTTAAATTTGAAAAAGAACTTCCATCCCCTTCATCAACAGAAATATTATCTATATTAGCTTCAGAGTCTGCAATTACTGATGTAATTTTTGCTAATACGCCACGCTCATTTATGACTAATATATTTAAATTAACATTAAAATAAGCTTCCGGGTTTGGTTCCCATTCGACATCGAGCCACTTTTCATGATCTAATTTAAAATTTCGAATTGCAAGGCAATCGTGAGTATGAATTATTAACCCTTTATCTTTATTAATAAAACCTAATATTGGATCGCCAGGTATTGGGTGGCAACAAATTGCTAACTTTATGGCCATTCCCTCAGAACCTTTTATAGTTATTACATCTAAAAATTTTGTTTGCTTTTTAGTTTGTTTAGCTCCGTCTATTATATTCGTAAGTTGATGAGCAACCATCACATTAACTCTCTTACCCAAAGCAATATCTATAAGAATATTATCTTTAGATTCTAAATGATAATCTAAGATTATTTTATCCCAGTGCCTTTTTTTAATTGAAGACGGAGCAACATGAAAAGCTTTAAGTGCATTATTTAACATACTTTTTCCTAAAATAATAAGTTCTTTAGTTTCAGCAGATCTAAGATATAACCTTATTTGAGAACGTGCTTTAGGAGTAATAACAAAATTTAACCAAGCTGGATTTGGCTTTGCGACAGAAGCTGTGATAATTTCAATATGATCACCTGTTGAAATCTCTGCCCTCAAAGGAGTTAACTCTTGATTTATTTTTGCCGCCATAGCACTGTTTCCAACTACAGTATGAACTGCATATGCATAGTCAATTGTTGTCGAGCCCTTAGGAAGGGCAAAAATCTTTCCTTTTGGAGAGAATACGTATACTTCATCAGGGAATAAATCAATCTTCAGGTGTTCTAAAAATTCAAATGAATCGCTACTTTCAGTTTGAATTTCAAGTAACCTTTTTAACCATTGGTTTGTTTGTTGTTGAAGTTCTGTTACATGAGCATCTTCGGTTTTATATAGCCAATGAGCAGCTACACCAGCTTCTGCCAATTTATGCATATTATCTGATCGAATTTGAATCTCAAATGGCATACCGAATGGTCCAAATAATGTTGTATGAAGTGATTGATAACCATTAGCTTTTGGGATAGCAATATAATCTTTAAATTTACCAGGGATGGGTTTATACAAAGCATGAAGGGCTCCCAATGTTAAATAACATTCGTCTAAATTGTTAACAATTATTCTGAAGCCATAAATATCATTAATTTTTGAAAAATTAGTATGTTTTTTTAACATTTTTCTATGAATACTCGCAGGATTTTTTTCACGGCCAGTAATAGTTGCTTTTAAATCGGATTTTTTTAATTTTTCCTCTATTGCTTTAAGTGTTTTTTGAATAATTTCTTTTCTATTGCCACGACTAGCAATAATTGCCTTCTTTATAGTCTTACATCTTAAGGGATGAATATATTTAAAACTTAAATCTTCTAATTCTTGATATACATTATTTAAACCGAGTCTATTAGCAATAGGGGCATATATATCTGAAGTTTCTTGAGCAATTGCTCTTCTTTTTTTTGGCTTTAAAGGTTCTAGTGTTTGCATATTATGCAAACGATCTGCAAGTTTTATTAAAATCACTCTGACATCCTGTGACATCGCAAGAAGCATTTTTCTAAAATTTTCTGCTTGAGCTTCTGTGTCATCTTCAAATTGAACTTTATCCAGCTTTGATAGGCCATCAACTAATTTAGCAACCTGTGTGCCAAATATTTTTTTGATATCGTCGGCTGTTGAAGGGGTGTCTTCAACTACATCATGAAGTAATGCTGCCTGAATTGATGCTCCATCCAAATGAAATTCAGATGCAATACATGCTACTGCAACTGGATGGGAAATATAAGCCTCCCCACCTACTCTTTTTTGTCCCGTATGAGCTTTATCACTATAACGATATGCCTTCCAAACTAATTCGATTTCTTTCTGTGAAAGGTAGACTTTTAATAGTTTTGTAAGTTTTGAATCTTTTGTATCTGCAGGTAAAAGTGGAGAAGTAACTTTATGTAGTTTTTCGGCCTTATTTTTTTGAGCGGCTTTAACCATTTAGTTTAGCAAGCATATTTTAATAAAAAAATACCTTATTAAGTTGTACTTTTTCTTAGAATGTCAGGGCCAATTAATCCCTGTGCAATTTCTCTTAATGCTATAACAGAAGACTTATCATTTAATCCAGTAACATCGATAAGAGGCTCTACTCCGTTTGCAAGCTGCCTTGAACGATAAGCAGCTACTAAAGTTAATTGAAATCTATTCGGTATTTGTTCTAAACAATCATCTACTGTAATTCTTGCCATTTAAATATTTCCTCTAGTTTATCTTTTTAGCCCATCAATTAAATTCTTATAATTTAAAATTTGGTTTTTAGTCTTAAGTTTCGACGCTTCCGGTTTAAAATTTATAATTGTTTTAAGGTCAAACAAAGCTTTTTCGAAATTGTCATTAATTGTAACATAATCAAATTTTTCCAAATGACTCATTTCATTTCTTGCAGCAGCAATTCTTAATTTTATGTCTTTATCGCTATCTTGCCCTCGATTATGAAGTCTATTTTCTAAAGCATCAATTGATGGAGGAATTATAAAAATACTAATAGCTGATGGAAATAATTTTTTAACGCTAAATGCTCCTTGATAATCAATCTCTAAAATAATATCTTTGTCTGTCTCAAGTGCCTCTTGAACTGATACCTTTGAAGTGCCATAAAATGAACCATGACATTTTGCCATCTCCAAAAACTCATTATTCTCAGCCATTTTTTTAAAATTTATCTCATCAATGAAAAAATAATCTTTTCCATCTTTTTCTCCAACTCTTGGATTTCTGGTTGTATAAGATATCGAAACCTTTATGCTAAGATTATCAGATACCAAAGCTTTAACCAAAGAAGTTTTACCTGCTCCAGAAGCAGCTGTAATGATGAATAAGTTTCCTTTTTTTAATTTCATATGATCTATTCTATATTTTGTATTTGTTCTCTAATTTGATCAATTAAAACTTTTAAATCAACCGATATTTTTGAAATATTTATTGAAATTGATTTTGAACCTAATGTATTTGCTTCCCTATTAAATTCTTGCATCAAAAAATCTATTTTTTTTCCTACAGGCTCAGATTTATTTAATAATCTTCTCAGTTCTGAAGTATGCGCCACCAATCTGTCTAATTCTTCCTCAACATCTCCTTTTTGAACAAAAAATAGAAATTCTTGTTTCAGTCGATCTTGGTCAACATCAATTAATGCAGCATTAAATTTAGCCTTAATTTTATCTTGATGCGATTTAATAGCTAATGGCATGATTTTTTTTACTTTTAAGACTAATTTTTCTATTAAATTCAATTTGGCTATGATTATTTTTCTTATTTTTGATCCTTCTCTTTTTCGATCTTCAACTAGCTTATCAAGAGCTTGTGCTGAATATTTTAAAAGAGCTTTTTCTATTTTTTTTACATCTAATTTATTTTTTTTAACTCCTGCAAATCTTATTAATTCAAGAGGATTTATAGACTGAGGTGTATCAATGAATGATGAAACTTTTTCAGAAGTCTTAATCAAATTCTTAATCTCTTTAAAATCTAAATTTTTTGTGTCTAAATCACCTTCAAATGTTTTAAGATAAATTTTATACTCAGCTTTTCCTCGATTAATACTTTTTAAAATTTGATCACGTATTTTCGGTTCAAGAGTTTTAAGTTCTTCGCTAAGCTTCAATTGAATCTCAAAATAACGACTATTTAACGTTTTAATTTCGAGTACTAAATTACCGTATTCGGTTTTGCACTCACCAAAGAAAAAACTTGTCATACTTGAAATCATAATCACTCTTTAATTAATATTTACACCTATTTTAACAATCTAATCTCTATTATGGTTATAAACATTTTTTCTAGTGAATAAGTAAATCTACTTATATTTAAATATGCCAATAGATTATAATTACTTTCTAATGAATTAAATAAAGGAATTGCATGCGACTATCTCAACGAAAAAATAATGAGCTACGTTCTATAAAAATTATAAGAAATTATACTAAGCATGCAGAAGGCTCTGTTCTTATTACATGTGGCGATACTCATGTAATTTGTACTGCTAGTATTGAGGAAAATGTTCCTTCTTTTCTAAAAGGTAAAAACCAAGGTTGGGTTACAGCTGAATATGGGATGCTCCCTAGATCAACATCAATAAGAATGGCCAGGGAGTCCTCAAAAGGTAAACAATCTGGAAGAACTCAAGAAATTCAAAGATTAATTGGAAGAAGTTTAAGATCAATTATTGACCTTAAAAAATTGGGGGAAATAACAATTAAAATTGATTGTGATGTTATTCAAGCTGATGGAGGGACGAGAACAGCAAGTATTACTGGAGCCTACATAGCTTTATATGATGCAATACAAAATATTATTGATAAAGGAATTATAAAAAATTCCCCAATTATTGATTCTATAGCCGCCATTTCCCTTGGAATCAAAAACTCAGAAATTCTACTTGACTTAGATTATTTAGAGGATTCAACATGTGATACGGATATGAACATTGTAATGACTGGTAGTGGAAAATTTATTGAAATTCAAGGAACTGCAGAAGGCAAAGCGTTTACTCGTGATCAAATGAATAATTTAATTGATATTGCTGAACATGGTATTAAGCAATTAACTGATATACAAAATTCACTTATTTTATAGATTAATAGAATGAAAAAAATTGTTATAGCTACAGGTAACGAAAACAAGTTGCTAGAAATAAAAGCTTTACTCTCCGACTTACCAATTGAGATTATTCCTCAATCCTATTTAGGTGTAAGATCTTGTGAAGAACCATTTAATACATTTATTGAAAATGCTTTAATTAAAGCAAGATTTGCATCCAAACAAACAAACCTTCCGGCAATAGCAGATGATTCTGGCATTTGTGTTGATTCTCTTGATGGTCAACCAGGTATCTTTTCGGCTCGATTTGCTGGAGAAAATAGAAACGATGAAGACAATAATAATAAATTATTAAGTGAATTAGATAATAAAAAAAACCGGCGTGCTCATTACTACTGTGCAATTGTTTTTATTAAAAATCATTACGACCCTCAACCTATTATTACAGAAGGAGTATGGCAAGGAGAAATTTTAAAAGTACGGAAAGGGTTCAATGGTTTTGGGTATGATCCAATTTTTATGGACTATAGAACAAATCAGTCAGCTGCAGAACTTTCGCCTGAATTAAAAAATAGAATAAGTCATCGGGGAAAGGCTTTGCAAAAATTAAAACAAAAACTTAAAATACTCTATTATGAAAAAAGATAATCATTGGCCTATTTGGCTTAGAAAAGATAATTCGCTCATCTCTTGTTCAGAGAAAATTAAAGTTATGAAAGAAAACTTTGATGAATTAAAACAAATTGCTCAAGATGCTTTTGAAGATGGTTTATTGATGGAAGTATCTGATGAGCAATTAAAAAAAACACTTCACGACTTAGTTGATGGCCTTCATAATCCATTAAAGAAATAAGTTAGTTTGGTTTATTTCATTGACTAAAAAAGATCCTATACCTCTTTCAGTTTATATCCATATTCCATGGTGCATTCATAAATGTCCTTACTGCGATTTTAATTCTCATGAGTTTAAAGGCCAAGATATTAAAAATAATGAGGTAATTTATACAAATGCTTTAATAAAACAGATAGAAAATTTTAACTTTGATTCTCAAAGGCCAATACATTCAATATTTTTTGGAGGTGGGACACCAAGTTTATTTAGTCCTGCAACATTTGAAAAAATTATTGGTAAAATTAAAGATAAATATGGGCTCAAAGAAGATTGTGAGATTACTATTGAGGCAAATCCTGGAACTATAGATAAACAATATTTTTATGGATATCGAGATGTTGGTATTAATCGAATATCTTTAGGGATACAAAGTTTTAATGAAAAACATTTAAAAAATCTAGAAAGGATTCATAATCAAAAAGAGGCCATAGAAGCAGCAAACCTAGCTATTAAATTATTTAATGAGGTTAATATTGATTTAATGTTTGCACTTCCAGGCCAAACAAAGTTAGAACTAAATAATGATATTAAAATGGCTCTAGATATTGGCTCTTCTCACATATCTTATTATCACCTTACAATAGAACCTAATACTTTTTTCTTCAAACACCCTCCTGATATTCCTGATCAAGACAAGAGTGCTGAACTTTCTGATTTGGTGAGCGAAAAATTAAAATATGCAAATTTTAAACATTACGAAACGTCTGCATATGCTGAAATAGGAAGTCAATGTCGCCACAATCTAAATTACTGGAATTTTGGTGACTATTTAGGTATAGGTGCCGGGGCCCACACTAAAATAACCTCGAAAAAATCAATACGTCGTTATGCTTGCCATAAAAATCCAAAATATTATATTTCTGCAATTAATGGAAATAATTATTTTGATGAAAATCGACTTCTTACGACTAACGATAGTGTGTTCGAATTTATGATGAACTCATTGAGGCTAAACGATGGTTTTGATATTAATTCTTTTGAAGAAAAAACATTCTTACCAATAAGTGAAATTAAAAAAGAGTTATCAGTAGCAAAAGAGAAACGGTTGATTACAGAAATTAATGGTAGGATTAAACCAACTATTCTAGGACAAAGATATCTAAACGAACTTTTACAAATTTTTTTAAGGGGCTAAAATTATGATGTTAAATAAAATTATTGATGAATATGTTGTTTCTGATCAAATCGTTGAAGAGGACATAATAAAATTAAAAGAAGCAGGTTTTAAAACTATTTTTTGTAATCGTCCTGATAATGAAGAACAAAACCAAGTCACAGTCAAAAGTATTGGAGATAAAGTCATTGAAAATGGTTTAAATTTCATACACCAACCTGTTATTGGGGGCCAAATTTCACAAAATGATATCGACCAATTTAGTGATTATTATGATAATGCTGAAAAACCAATATTTGCCTATTGTAGAACAGGAACAAGGTCTAGTATGTTGTGGGCATTATCAGAATCTGGAAAAAGATCAGTGGACGAAATTTTACAATTAACTACTGCAGCTGGATATGATTTAAGTAATTTATTTAGATAGTTTAGATTTTGCTCGCTTAATTGCTAATTTAACTGTATTAAATCCTGTACCACCGATATGTTTTCTTGAAATAATAGAGCCCTTTAAAGTCAAATAATTATAGACATCCTTATCAATTAATTTACTAAACTTTTGTAAATCTTTTAATTTAAGTTCAGATAAATCAGATTGCTGACCAATTGCGAACTTAACTGCTTTAGACACAACCCCATGGGCTACTCTAAATGTCATGCCTTTTTTTACTAAATAATCAGCTAAATCTGTCGCTGTTGGGTACCCTTTTAACGCAGCAAGTTCCATATTCTTAGGAAATACTTTTAATTTAGAAACCATTTCAGCAAAAATATTAAGAGTATCTGAAATCGTATCAGCTACATCAAAAATTGGCTCCTTATCTTCTTGATTATCTTTATTGTAAGCAAGTGGTTGAGCTTTCATCAAAGTCAATAAACTAACTAGATGTCCATTAACTCTTCCAGTTTTACCTCTAACTAATTCAGGAACATCAGGATTTTTTTTCTGAGGCATAATACTCGAACCAGTACAAAAACTATCTGAAATTTCAATAAATTCAAAAAATGGACTGGACCACATAATTAACTCTTCTGACCATCTTGATAAATGGGTCATCAAAAGGGATGCATTTGCATTAAATTCAATTAAAAAATCTCTATCGGATACTGCATCAATAGAATTCTCCATTAGCCCATCAAATTTAAGTACTTTAGCAATAAATTTTCTGTCAATTGGAAAAGAGGTTCCTGCCAAGGCCGCAGACCCTAATGGTAGCATATTAATCCTTTTCCTAGCATCTTGAAATCTTGATTTATCTCTTTCCAGCATTTCACAATAAGCATGCAAATGATGTGCAAAGCTTACAGGTTGTGCCACTTGCAAATGTGTCATACCTGGCATGATTGTCATTATATTTTTTTCAGCTAAAGTTAATATCACTTTTTGTAAAAAGTTAATTTGATTAATAGTTCTATCCACAACCTCTCTCAGATAAAGTCTCATATCAGTTGTAACCTGATCATTCCTAGACCTTCCTGTATGAAGTTTTTCCCCTGCTTTACCAACTATTTGCGTTAATCTTTTTTCTATATTTAAATGAACATCCTCTAGGTCAATTGACCATTTAAATTTTTGATCAATGATTTCTTTCTTAATTTGATTTAAACCTTTTTTAATCAATTTTAGATCTGTAGCAGATATTACTTTCTGCTTATTTAACATTTCTGCATGCGCAATGGATCCTGCGATATCAAACATAGCCAATCTTTGATCAAAATTAACTGATGCTGTATACCTTTTCACAATTTCACTAGTTGGTTCAGAGAACCTTTCAGACCACTTTTTTATATTTTTTTTCATTTCAATTTAATTTAATTCATTAACCCAATGAATTATATATGAAAATCATGAATCATATGATTAATCTCCGAATAATCTCTGTGCTAAAATCTAAAATAATGACAATCAAAAAAATTACAATTGCATCAAGGGAAAGTCCACTTGCTATGTGGCAAGCAGAGCACATTAAATATAAAATTATCAAACTCTATCCCGACATTGAAATAAATATTAAAGGCTTTAAGACACAGGGGGATACTTTAATAAATCAATCGTTAGCGACTATTGGTGGTAAAGGGTTATTTATTAAAGAACTTGAACAAGCCTTATTAGAAAAAAAGGCTGATTTAGCTGTTCATTCGATGAAAGACTTACCAATGGATATTCCTGACAAATTTCAACTTATAGCAATCAGTGAGCGAGAAGATCCAAGAGATGCCTTTATTTCAAATAATTTTGATTCCCTAGATGATATGCCAAAAGGCTCAATTATTGGTACCTCAAGTCTTAGGCGACAAAGTCAGATTAAAGCAAAATATCCAAATCTAATTATTAAGCCCTTAAGGGGAAATTTACAAACTCGTTTAAATAAATTAGATAAAAACCAATACGGCGCAATAATCCTAGCAGCTGCGGGGCTAATACGATTAGACCTAAAAAATCGAATCAAAGAATATTTAGAGACTAAGATTAGTATTCCATCTGTAGGGCAGGGAGCCTTAGGAATTGAAGTACTTTCAGGAAATGAAGAACTTAATAAAGTACTTAAAATTCTAAACGATGCTGATACTTCAAGGTGTATTTTAGCAGAAAGAGTGGTCAGCAGAACCCTAGCAGGAAGTTGCAGTGTTCCATTAGGTGCGCATGCATCAATATCGGATAATAAATTTGTAATCAAAGGGTTTGTTGCAATGCCCGATGGCTCTAAGATTATTCATGCTGAAGTGAAGGGACAAAAGTCAGATTTTTATAAACTCGGAAAAGCTCTCAGTCAGATTCTAATTGACAAGGGAGCAAAGGATATTTTATCAAGCCTATGAGTTTAAATACTTCAAAAAAAAATATTGCCCTCATATCTACTAGGCCTTATGAAAAAAATATTACTTTATTTAAAGATATAGAAAATGAAAATATTTTATTACTAAACTACCCTTTAACTGAAATTAAGCCTCTTGCAGATTATTCCAAATTTGATTTAACTCTTAGTAATTTAGATAGCTATCAACATGTAATTTTTATTAGCACTAACGCTGTTCATTATTTTGCGAAGCGTATTAAAAATCTTAAAATAAAAATGCCAAATGATATTATTTTTTCTAGTGTTGGACCTAAGACCCGAGAAGCTCTTAAAAATCAGTTCAATATTAATGTATTTTGCCCCGAGGAAAACTTTGACTCTGAGCATTTAATTAAAAATAAAATTTTTGATAAGCTTCAGGATAAAAAAGTTTTAATTATCAGAGGTACAGGCGGTCGTGAAACTTTAAAGAACCTACTTGAAGAAAAAGGTGCCAAAGTAGATTATGGTGAATGCTATATTAGAAATTATTTAACCATCAACCAAAAAAAATTAAACCAAGAACTTAAAAATTCAACTAAGATATTTATATTAATTACTAGCTATGACAGCGCATTTCAACTTAACCAATCACCCGGACAATGGATTGGTGGCTATAAAACAAAATTTATCGTGAACCATAAAAAGATCGAGTTTTCTCTAAAAAATGGTAACTATGGATCTCAGTTAGATAATGTGATTGTTACAAAAGATTTAAGTGCAAAATCATTAATCGATATTATTTTAGCAAATTAATTATTTTTTTGTGTAACAAATGGAAACCCATCTGCAAAGAATTCATCTTCTGGTAAGCCTTTTTTAATAAAAGCCTCGAAAGACGTTTTTACTAATCCTGGAGTGCCACAACAATAAACCTGAGTATTTTTTAAAGATTGAAAGTCTTCTAAAATAGCTTCGTGAACTAAACCAATTCTTAATTGATTATTATCTTTAGATTTGTTTTCAGAGACTGGAATATAGGTAAAATCATCAATGTCTTTTTTCCATAAAAAAGGAAGGTCATGCATATATAAATCTTCAAAATTATTCACCCCTCTATATAAAAATATAGGTCTTTTAATTTTATTAAAAATCATATCTTCAATAATAGACTTTATAGGAGCAAAACCTGTCCCACCTGCAACAAAAATTATAGGTTTATCACTTTCCCTCAAACAAAATTGACCAATAGGTATTTCAATTCTATGAATTGATTTTTCTTGCATTTTTTCAAAAACAAATTGAGTAAATTTACCATCTTTAATAAGTTTTAAATGAAGCTCTAATAAATTTTCATGAGGTGGATTTGCTAATGAAAATGCTCTTCTAGAATCATCATCCATAATAAATTCTAAATATTGACCTGCTTTGAATTTTAATTTCTCATTATCCTGGAGTTTTAAAATCATTCTAATAATATCTTGATTTAATTTTTCTACTGTCTCAACTCTTACTGAAACTACTTTTACTCTATCCACTTCATCTCCCTCATCTACTTCATCTCCTCTAATATTAATAATTATGTTATCAGTAGCCAATGCTTTACAACATAGAATTAATCCGTCTGATCTTTCTTCTTCTGTAAGCGCTGATTCTTGATAACCTTCAAGCATTACATCCCCTTCTAAAAGTTGCCCTTTACATGCCCCACACATTCCATCTCCACAACCAAAAGGTATGTTAATACCTGCGATAGTAGCTGCCTCTAAAATTGTTTGGCTAGGCTTTATTTGAAACTTTTTTCCTGAAGATTTTAAAGTTACTGTATAAGACATATTCTATTCTGGATCGTCTTCACGACGATATTCGCCTTCAATTACATCCCCTTTATTTGAATTATTTTTTTTATTAATTGGATCTTTATTTTCAAAAGGGTTACTTTCCCCCTCTTCTTTTCTTTCAGTATTTTCTTGAATTGGAATTAGCATTAAGATAATAGCGATAATATCAGTAAATATTCCAGGAAATAAAAATAAGCCCCCGGCCATTAAGTTTTTTGCTGCCCCAAGTATCAAAGCGATAGGATTCCCACCATGCGCCATAATACTCATAAATCTTGATAAAACTAAAGTTTTTTCTTCTTGGATAAGTCTCCAACCTAGAATTCCCATTACTATTAAATAAATTAAGAACCACCAGCCATAAAGACTTCCAAATCTGAAATAACCCCAAATTTCAGCAAATGGTAAAAGAATTAATCCGAAAAGAAGAATCGATCGCATAGGTATTGAGTTATGATATTCACTAATTAAATTAAATACAGAATTGTTTAATAATACTATAATTATAGCCTTATTAAAGACCTTTAAATATGAAACGACACTTAAATTTATTTTTCATTGCTTTTCTCTCGCTATTTATTTTTTCATTTTCTTTTGCTGATAGTGAAAGTTCATCTTTATATAATAAAAAAAGTGACTTTCTGCCTGTTGATAAAGCTTTTAAATTTAAAATTTATAGTTCTAAAGATTTAAAACAATTAGATATTAAATTTAAAATTGCAACAGATTATTACTTATATAAAAATAAAATTGATATAAAAATAGATCCCATTTTAAATTTTGATCTAATTAAAGATAATGGGGAAATTAAAGAAGATGAATTTTTTGGAAAGCAAGAAGTTTTTTATAACGATACAACTATTAAAATTATTCCCAAAGCTCCGCTCTCTAAAAGATACCAAATTATTCTTCAATATCAAGGATGTAGTGAAAAAGGGCTTTGTTACCCACCAGTTACTAAAATTATTGATTCAAGTAATATAAAAAGTTATTCCTCAGGGGTAACTAATTCAGAAACAGATATTCTTATCTCAAAACTTTCTGATCAAAGTTTCATTTTAACTTTATTAGGATTTTTTCTTTCTGGACTTTTATTATCTTTAACTCCGTGTGTTTTACCTATGGTTCCGATATTATCAGGGATTATTATTTCCTCTAACCCAAAAAATTCGATTCGATTAACATTGAGCTATGTTGCAGGAATAACCTTCACTTACACTTTACTTGGGATTATTGCAGGACTTACTGGAACACTCTTATCTTCAAGCTTACAAAATACAAACTTTATTTTATTTGCTGGTTTTCTTTATTTTATTTTTGCTATTGCTATGTTTGGCTTGTTCGAATTAACCTTACCCCCAAAAATACAAAACAAAATTACTAACTTTTTACAAAGTTTTAAATTAGAAAACTCACTCAATGTCTTCGTACTCGGACTAATTTCTTCTTTGATTCTAAGTCCTTGTGTTGCCCCTCCCTTAGCAGCTGCGATTCTATATATTGGTAAATCAAGCGATTTAATCCTTGGCGGAGCATCGCTCTTCTTTATGAGTCTTGGAATGAGTGCCCCTTTATTAGCTATTGGAATTTTTTCTACTAAAATTACTCCTAAGCCTGGTCCTTGGATGATAATAATTAAAAGACTATTAGGCTTTATATTACTAGCTATGGCTATTTATATTACTAGACCTTTACTTTCTGAGTTAGTATTTTTTTATAGCCTTTTCTTAATACTTATCGTGTCTATTGTTTTTATTATTTGGTCTAATAAAAAAAATAAAATGAAAACTAAAGTAATCCTAACCATCATTGGGTTAACTATGATCGGGTTAATCATTTTTCAAATGAAACCTATGTGGATTAATTCTAATCATGAATCAAAACAAAAATTCACTCTTATTAATAATATTGCAGAACTTAAAAATTTTCTAACTGATACAAATAAAAAACCTATCATGTTAGATTTTTATGCTGACTGGTGTGTTGCTTGTTTAGAATATGAAAAATTTACTTTTAATAACCCAAATGTAAGCAATTTATTAAGTGATTTTGAATTACTCCAAGTTGATGTCACAGATAATAAAAAAGAGCACCAGCTTCTTCTTAAAGAATTTGATCTCTTTGGGCCACCCGGAATTATTTTCTTTGATTCTGAAGGAGAAGAAATCAAAGAACTTCGCACTATTGGTTTTAAAAATGCAACTGAATTTTCCTCAATACTTTTAAGGATTAAAAAATGAAGAATATAAAATTTATATTTCTAATTATTATTATTGGTTTTATTAGTGCTTCTATTGGAGTATATTTTAATAAAAATTTATCCCCCATCATAAGTGATTCTGAAACTAAGATTTTTTTTAATTCTGAAAGTAAAAATTTAAATAATGAGAGTATCCAACATTCTCAATATAAAAATAAATGGTTATTAGTTAATTTCTGGGCAACATGGTGTGCCCCCTGTATTGAAGAAATACCTGAGCTTAATAAATTATTTCGAGATAACGATAATATCCAATTAGTTGGTATTGCTATTGACGATATTGACGCTGTAAATAAATTTATAAGTAAAACTCCTATAAATTATGAATCCTTAATATCAAATGATATTAAAGGCGTAGAAATCTCTAAATCCTTAGGGAATGATAGAGGGGTTTTACCTTTTACTGTATTAATTAAACCAAATGCTAAGATACAAAGAGTCTTTTATGGTAAATTAGATATGGTAGTATTAAATTCTTATCTAAAAGATGTAATCAAATAAATGTCCATTAAAATTCATTAAAGTGTAGACAAATGTTGTTATTTTCGTCAAAATCACCTTTCAACATTAACTTTGTATCTTAACTTTATTATGGCAATCAAAAATATTACAGTTATCCATGGTCCTAATTTAAACTTACTGGGACAACGTGAACCAGGATATTACGGAACTTTAACATTAGATGATATCAATGACACTCTCACAAAAGAAGCCTCTAACTTAAGTCTTAGTATAGAAGTATTTCAAAGCAATGGTGAATCAGAAATTGTAAATAAAATTCAATCCCTTAAAAGTGATTTCATTATAATCAACCCAGCGGCCTATACGCATAGCTCAATTGCTATAAGAGATGCACTTGCAGCTATGGAAATTCCATTTATTGAAGTCCACATCTCCAATGTATTTGCTCGTGAAGACTTTAGAAAACAATCTTTTTTCTCTGATATTGCAGTTGGAGTAATAAGTGGATTAGGTACGGAAGGTTATTGTGCTGCTTTAAATTATGCAGCAAAATTAAATAAATAAAGAGGCAATTATGGATCTAAGAAAATTAAAAAAATTAATTGATTTAGTTGAAACGTCTGGAATATCTGAACTCGAGATAACAGAGGGAGAAGAGAAAGTTAAAATTAGCCGAAATAGTGGAACACTGCATCAGCCACAAATAACTCAAAGTCAATCACAATTAAATTCACCTAAAGTAGAGAAAATAGAAGAGAGAGAGAAAATAGAAGAAACAAACGCTCCTAAAGCCATTGTAGAAAATACATTTAATTCTCCTATGGTTGGTAGCTTTTATCGAGCTGCTTCTCCAGATTCTTCACCATTTGTTGAAATTGGTTCAACTGTAAAAAAAGGTGACGTATTATGTATTATCGAAGCTATGAAATTACTAAATGAAATTGAATCTGATCAAGATGGAATAATTAAAAAAATCCTTGTTGAAAACGGTCAGCCTGTTGAGTTTGGTGAGCCCCTATTTATCATTGGATAAAGAATAATTTATGTTTGACAAAATATTAATCGCAAATCGTGGCGAGATTGCTTTGAGAATCTTAAGGGCTTGCCAAGAAATGGGTATTAAAACAGTCACAGTTCATTCGCAAGCTGATGCCGAAGCAAAATATGTTGCTCTATCAGATGAGTCAGTTTGTATAGGCCCAGCACCGTCCAATTTAAGTTATCTTAATACACAAGCAATTATAAGTGCTGCAGAAGTTACTGATGCTCAAGCAATTCATCCAGGTTATGGTTTCCTTTCTGAAAATGCAGATTTTGCAGAGCGTGTTGAAAATAGTGGCTTTGCTTTTATTGGCCCAAGATCGGAAACAATTAGACTGATGGGAGATAAAGTTAGTGCAAAAGAAGCAATGAAAAATGCTGGGGTTCCTTGTGTCCCAGGATCAGATGGAGCTTTAACGGATGAACCATCTGAGATATTAGCAACCGCTCAAAAAATTGGTTATCCAATAATAATTAAAGCTTCTGGTGGTGGGGGTGGAAGAGGTATGCGTGTTGTTCACACAGAGGCAGCATTATTAAATTCTGTTGCAATGACAAAAAATGAAGCTCAAACCACATTTGGTAACCCAGTAGTTTATATGGAAAAATTTTTAGAGAACCCTCGGCATATTGAGTTCCAAGTTTTAGCAGACCAACATAATAATGTAATTCATTTATGGGATCGAGATTGCTCACTACAAAGAAGGCATCAAAAGATTATTGAGGAAGCTCCAGCACCTGGGGTTCCTGAAAGACAAAAAAATAAACTTGCAATACGTTGTGCAGATGCTTGTAAAAAAATTAACTATGTAGGAGCAGGTACTTTTGAATTTCTTTATGAAAATGATGAATTTTATTTTATTGAGATGAATACTAGACTACAAGTCGAACATCCAGTAACTGAATCAATTACCTCTGTTGATATAGTTCAAGAACAAATTAAAGCTGCATTTGGTGAAAAATTATCTTTTAGGCAAAAAGATATTGATATAAATGGACATTCAATTGAATGTAGAATTAATGCTGAAGATCCTTATAAATTTACCCCATCGCCGGGAATAATTAATCGTTTTCATCTTCCAGGTGGTCCAGGGATTAGAGTAGATACGCATGCTTACGGTGGATATAAGGTCCCTGCTCATTACGATTCAATGATTGGTAAAATTATTGCAAGCGGGAGCACTAGAGAACAAGCAATTGCTAGAATGAGAATTGCGTTATCTGAAATAGTTATTGAGGGGATCAAAACAAATATTCCACTTCACATAGACTTAATGAATGATTTAGCCTTTAAAAATGGTGGCGTCAGTATCCATTACTTAGAAAATAAACTCGGAATCAAATCATAAGTAATGTCTTGGACAAATTTAATTGTTCATACAAACAAAAAACAAGTCGATTTAATAAGTGATTTCTTAATAGAACTTGGAGCAATTTCTACTTCTATTGAAGATTCAAATCTTAACCAAACTAATGAAGAATATATTTTTGGTGAGCCCCATATTAAATCTGAAAAATTTTGGGAAAATAATACTATTCAAGCTTTATTTGAACAAACAATAGATATTGAATTAATTAAAATGGCGTTAACAAATAAATTTCTTTCTCACAAATTTTCTATTGAATCTTCAAATATTCAAAATCAAGATTGGGTTAAATTAACCCAATCGCAATTTTTACCAATTAATATTCAAAATAAATTATGGGTTATTCCTAGCTGGCATAAAATTCAAGATAAAAAAGCAATTAATATAATCCTAGATCCTGGTTTAGCTTTTGGAACTGGTTCGCATGCCACAACAAATCTCTGCCTTGATTGGTTATTAAAAAATGTCAATAAAAAATCCTCAGTCTTAGACTATGGTTGTGGTTCTGGTATTTTGAGTATTGCTGCTAAAAAAATTGGGGCAAAAAAAGTAATTGGGGTCGATATTGATAATCAAGCTATAAAATCAAGTCAAGACAATGCAAAGATAAATAATGTTAAAATTTTTTTGGGCAATACTCAAAGAAAATTAGATTTTAGAGCAGATCTAGTTGTAGCTAACATATTGTCTAGCTCTCTGAATGTTCTTGCTCCAGTATTAGCTGGATATTGTAATAGTAAAGGAAAAATAGCTCTATCAGGTATACTTCAAGAACAAGAAAGTGCTATAAAGGAAATATATAGTCAATGGTTTGATTTTCAGCCATCATATTATAAAGAAGGTTGGGTTTTAATTTTTGGTATAAAACGGTGACTTAGTAAACTACAACATAAAAAAATTTTCTATGAATATATCATTTAATTTTATTATATTATTTTTATTCTTCTCTATAACTGGATGCTCAACTAGCCTAATTAATGAAAGACAATACCCAGCTCCTCATAATGACTTTTCTGGAAAAACTGTCAATGAATACTATGGCGGGGAAGATTCTAATTCTTTTATGATTCGTTCATGCAAAATTTATGGGGGACTTAATCAAGAAAGTATATCTAAATCTGGATCTGATTTTATAATGCAAGATATCTTAGAATTTAAATGTAATCATGCTGGAAAACTTAAAGAAGGTTTAAATATTGATGGGAAATCATCTAAAAGACTCAGTGGTTCAGTAGCAAAAATAAAATGTGAACGTTTAGGATTTAACATTGGTACTCCTAGCTTTACAAATTGTATGAAGGAATTAACTCAATAACTATGGATTTAAATATTAAAATTATTAAAGCTGTTTCACTTCTTTTCTTTTTTACATATAGTATGAATATAATTAGTACTGAAAAAACTATTTCATACAAATGTAAAGGTCTTAGTCAATTTGAACTTGTTGGCTCTTCTGGATCCAAAGAAGAAGTTAAAATTATAAATTATGAATTTGTAAATGGAATACTTCAGGATTTAAATAATATTCAATGTAAATGGTTAAATAATAGTATTAAATGTGAATCGAATTTCTTGAATATACGTAAATTAAATATTAATTTAGAAAATTATAACGTATCTGACTATATATCTGGCAATAAAGGTTTTGGTGTATACATAGAAACTTTTAAAGGCAAATGTGAGGAAGTAAATTGATTAAAATCTCTAAAATAGCGGAGGAGATTTTTGAAGTCACTGTATCAAAAGAATCCGTTACTAACCACAGAGTAAAACTATCATCAAAGGTTTATAAAGACCTATCGGATGGAGAAATCTCAGAAATTGATTTAATTAAAAGATCCTTTGAGTTTCTTTTAGAAAGAGAATCAAACCAATCAATTTTGAGAGAATTTAATTTAGAAGTTATAGAAAACTATTTTCCAGAATATCCATCAATATTCAAAAATATTTAAATTTATTTCCTGAACTCTTATTAAAACCCTTAGTCTCTAGAAGATATATTTTATTGGAGGTTGTTTATGTCTAGGTATACATTATTTTTTTCACTTCTGCTTTGTTCCCTTTTAGTTAATTCTGAAGTTACAAACCCTAATATACATAAAGAGTCATTTGAAAATGGAAATCCAAAATATGAAATTTCTTATAAAAATAAATTAAAACATGGCAAAGAAATTTTTTGGTATGAATCAGGTAATAAAAAAATGCAAAGTCATTTTGTAAACGGCATTGAAAACGGTTCTTGGAAACAATGGTATGAAAATGGTCAACTAAAATTAGAAGTAATTTATAAAAACGGAAAAGAAAACGGTTCTTGGAAACAATGGTATGAAAATGGTCAACTAAAATCCTATGTGAAATTTATTGATGGCATAAAAGAAGGTACAGAAACTATTTGGAATAAAAATGGAGCTGTACGTTCCAAAGATGAATATATAAATGGTAAAGTAATAAAATAAAATATTGAGGATTTTAAATGATTAAAGCATATGCAGCTATGAGTGCTGGAGATGTACTCGAATTATTTAAATATGAGGCACAGCCGCTTAAACCAAATGAAGTAAATATTAAAGTTGAAACATGTGGCATCTGTCACAGCGATATTAGTGCTATAGATAATAGCTGGGGGAAATCTAAATACCCCATGGTTGCAGGACATGAAATTATTGGAAATATAATTAATATTGGGACGGATGTTTCTTTACATAAAATTGGGGATCGTGTTGGGTTGGGATGGCACTCCGGTTATTGTAATGACTGTGAATATTGTGATGCAGAAGACCACAATTTTTGTAGCTCAACAAGTAAAACTGTTTATAGCCAACATGGTGGATTTGCTGAACAAGTTACAGCTGAAGAAGCAAGTGTTATCCCTATACCTAGTGAGTTAAATCATGAAGACGCCGGACCATTGTTATGTGGTGGTATAACAGTTTTTACACCAATAGTTGAATTTAAAATTACAAAAGAACATAAGGTTGGAATTATTGGTATTGGTGGTTTAGGTCATTTAGCATTAAAATTTTATAAAGCTTTAGGTTGTCATGTTACTGCATTTACCAATTCTCAAGATAAGGATGATTTACTTAAATCATTAGGAGCTGATGAAATAATTTCATCTACAGATAAATCTCAAATCAAATCCTTAGAAGCTCAGTTTGATTTAATAATCTCAACTGTAAATATTAAATTAGACTGGAATTTGTTTCTAAGTATTGTTAAACCAAGGGGTCGACTCCATTTTGTTGGAGCTGTCCTTGCTCCTATTGAAAGCTCAGTATTTTCTCTTATGGGAGGACGTAAATCAATCTCAGGTTCACCAGTAGGGAGCCCAAAAAATATAAAGAAAATGTTAGACTTTTGCTCCAAACATAAGATATATCCTATGGTTGAGCATTTTAAGTTTGAACAAATTAATGATGCTATAAAAAAATTACGAGATAATAAAATTAGATTTAGAGCTGTCTTAAGCTGGTAATAATAATGGCTAACTATAATGTCAGTGGATTAATTACTCTTGCAGAACTAGCAAAATCAAAAGAAAGTGCATGGTGCGTATATATTCTCAAATGTGCAGATAATAGTTACTATACTGGGATAACTAATAATATTAAAAAAAGACTTCACAATCATGAAAATAATAAGGGGGCTAAATATACTAAAGGTAGAGGTCCCTTTATTTTAGTCTATCAAGACAAATGTAAAGACCGAAGTGAGGCCAGTCAAAAAGAGTGCGTAATAAAAAAATTATCTTTAACTGAGAAAATTTGCCTTATTGATACATATAAATAATAATTATTTTTGGGCAATTGCATTATTTTCAAATACATATATACTTCGCTCTCTAAAGATTGCCTCTATTCTTTATATTGCCAGTCTATATTTACACCAATATAAGGAATTTATTTGTCTTTTCAAAAGTTCAATCTTACGCCTGCAATAAACAAAGCTATTGCTGAGGCTGGCTATACCGAAGCAACTGATATTCAAAAAAAATCAATACCTGAAATTCTGCAAAATAAACATTTATTAGCTTCTGCTCAAACAGGGACTGGTAAGACTGCAGCATTTGTTCTTCCGATTTTAGAACTACTAATACAAAATTCTATTAAAGTTAAAGGTCCTCGAGCACTAATTGTTAGCCCAAC
>JAOHSH010000029.1 GCA_028122555.1 Methylophilaceae bacterium | reverse complement strand
TGTTCTCAACTAGGCCCTGACTTTATGGAAAATGGGAGGAATGAATATAATAAAGTACTAGCGAATACTAACGATGAAGAAATGTTATTAAATCTTGTTAGGAGAAGGTATGCTGATAGCATTGCAATACTAGAAGTGAATAGTGTATCAACGTCACTTGAATGGAAGCGTAGCGGTGGATTAATTGCTAATATTTTTGAAGGTACTGATAACGATAATCTTGGTATTCGAAGTGATGGGTCTTATAGTGAAAAGCCAACTATTACTTACCTTCCCCTGCAAGGATCTGATTATGTAAGAAACGTATTAAGTCCAATCCAACCAGAAATTATATTACTCTTAACTAGATCGGGGTGGAGCATCGAGAGATTATTAAGGTTAACAGCTAATAAAATCAATGGTATAAATAACGCATCTGAAGCATCTGGACCCACGCCTGCATTTGAACCTACTTTTAAAGAATTTAAAGAATTAGCTAATATTTTTTACCAACTTCAACAAAAGAATATTATCAGCTTTGGCTATCAAGACGAGGGCGAAAATAATAATCTTGCACTTCTAATTAGACAAAATTATAGTAAATCTAAAGAAGTTAAAAGCCTTATGGCTGCTTTAAAGTTAGATACTCCAAAAGCAATTATTCCTTTAACAACAGATTTTTCTAGCGGTACAGAAGGAGAAAATATTGAAATTAATTTAAGGTCATTGGCAGGCATACAATTTTTCTTGTCGCATGGAGTCCTAATACCTCCTGATGACATAACTAATAACCGAGTTAAAGTAACTAAAACAAAAAATGGTCAAAACTTTAATTGGCAAAATATTTTATCAGATCTATTTGTTGTTTATTCCCAAACTGAAAACCCTACCAATGCATCTGTAAAGGTAAAATATAGAGGCAATTGGTTCTTCATTAAAGATAATGATATGGAAAGTAAATACACACTCATGTTACTTAATCAAATTAGTGCATTACAATCAGGAAACTTAGAAAAAGTTGGCCCAGTTCTAACACTTCCATTATCCCAGTAGAAATCTTCCATCTATATTATCATTGAATAAGTTATAATATCGCTCACGCGCCCGTAGCTCAGCTGGATAGAGTACTTGGCTTCGAACCAAGGGGTCAGGAGTTCGAATCTTCTCGGGCGCGCCAATAAAGATCGTTATATTTTTAAAATCTCAGTAATTTCATCTGAATCAATTTCAGATATTAATTTTATTAATCTTGAGGTTTCCTTAGTGTTATTTTGTTTCTTTGCAATTTCGTATAGCTCTACTAGGGAATCAAGATGATTCGCATTAAGCCTATGTGCTTGTGTTAAAAATAATTTTGCAAAATCTAGGTTATTCATTTTTTTTTGTGCAAAACCTAAATAGAACCATGCGTCAGAATTATCCTCTTCATCTTGTGTCCATAATTTTGATATACGAGCCATCTCTGCCCAATTCTCTTTTTGCATAGGCATAATTACTTGCATAAAAAAAGGTTTTTTATTATCAGGTAAACTCCAAAATGGAGGTGCATCACTTACTAAATTAATCTGTGGTTTTTTTGTAAGTAATTTAGCAATCCACTCACTTGGTAAGCAATAAAAGTTTCCATATCGTTTTCCTGGGCTTTTAAATGTAGTTATACCGATAAGATTAAAATTTAAATCAAATAATGCGCCTCCACTTGACCCTACAGTAAAAGCTGCTGATGTTCTTATAATATTGCTATCTTCAAATGGATGTAAACCCTTTATCTTTCCATATGATGGCAATGGGATTGGGCTATCATTTGGAAATGTGAGAGCAAATACTTTATCTTCATACTTCAGCTTTTCTGAATCTTTCATAGTAACTGGAGGTAAAGGTAAATCATCAAACTTTAATATACATAAATCTCTCCTCCAATCTGCATAAACTGAAATAGGGACATATTTTTTAAAATTTTTAACAACGTTAACACCTTTTGAATCTGCAAACACATGACAATCTGTTGCAACATGGTTTTCTTTGATAACAACTCCAGACCCTGTCCCAGTAACCCCGTTACCATAAGTAACCCAAATGTGAACCATTGATTCACTTAATCCAAATAACTCAGATTGAGCAGGATACGCTTGTACAAATTGAGAAAATAGTAGAAGTAAAAAGAAATAAGATTTTTTTAACATGTTGGTAGACATACTAATGAATAAATAATTCATTTATATCAATTATATTTATAACGAAGTATCTAATTTTTTTTCTTTTTGTTCCATAGTCTCAGCAAGTTTATTTAAAGTCCCTTTAAGATCATTAAATTCTTTAGTTTTAAGATGAGTCTTACAAGCAACTTTATTTTGAATATCAGCTACCTGGCCTTCTAAGTCTAAACCATCCTTGGTAAGTGATACCGTCACCATTCTTTCATCAATATCTTTTCGCTGCCTCTTAACTAAATTCATTTTTTCTAATTTCTGAACAATGGGTGTAATTGTTGGAGAATCCAATTTTAAAATTTCAGCGATTTTCTTAATATGACATGACTCCTCCTCCCAAAGAACTAACAAGACTAAGTATTGCGTGTAAGTAATTCCTATTTCATTTAGATAAATACGGTAGTAGCGAATGATGGAGTTTGTTGCAGCATAAAGAGAAAAACAAAGTTGATTGTTTAATAAAAGATTTTTATATTGTGTCATATTTTTTTGATTTAATAGATTCTAGTAATATTTAAACATACTTTTATTAAATATACAGAACTGAATCTGCATATTTAATAAATATTATAATGGTAGGGCGTGGGAGGATCGAACTCCCGACCATCGGATTAAAAGTCCGGTGCTCTACCAGCTGAGCTAACGCCCCATTATTGGCAAACGGAATTATCTAGTAATATTAGAAATTGGTCAATGGACATTGTGAATTAAATTAACTCATACCAGGAAATCTACCTGCTAAGCCTCTCATCATTTTACTAACTCCACCTTTAGAAAACATTTTCATCATTTTCTGCATTTCCCCAAACTGCTTAAGAAGACGGTTTACATCTTGAACTTTAACCCCTGATCCATTGGCAATTCTTATTTTCCTTTTTGCTTTAATTAAATCAGGATTTTTTCTTTCTTTAAAAGTCATAGAACTAATAATTGCCTCAATTTGAACTAAAGATTTATCTCCATCATCTGCATTAATTTTTGAGGCTGCACCTGATATTTGTGAGGGCATTTTATCCATCATTGCTCCCACCCCTCCCATCTTCTTCATTTGAGCAATCTGATTTTTAAAGTCATCTAAATCAAAATTTTTACCAGATGTAACTTTTTCAGCTAATTTTTCTGCTTCTTTAGTATCAATATTTTTTTGTGCTTCCTCAACTAAGCCAACAATATCTCCCATCCCAAGAATCCTAGAAGCCATTCGTTCTGGGTGGAAAGCTTCTAATCCGTCAGTTTTTTCACTTACACCAATATATTTAATTGGTTTATTGGTGATATGTCTTACAGAAAGAGCTGCCCCTCCTCTTGAATCACCATCTAACTTAGTTAAAACTATCCCTGTCAAAGGTAATGCTTCTCCAAATGATTTTGCTGTATTTACAGCATCTTGTCCTTGCATTGCATCAACAACAAATAAAGTTTCTATTGGTGAAAGTGTTTTATGTAATTGCTTAATTTCTTTCATCATAGCTTCGTCAATACCTAATCGGCCCGCTGTATCAAAAATAATGACATCAAATAAATATTTTTTAGCATAATCTAAAGTTGCTGTAGCAATTTTAATAGGCTCATCTTTTGGTGATGAATCAAAACAATCAACTTTTAAACTTAATGCTAAAGTTTTTAATTGTTCAATAGCTGCAGGCCTATAAACATCCGCACTAGCTACTAAAACTTTTTTCTTTTGATCTTGTAAAATTTTAGCTAACTTAGCAACAGTTGTTGTCTTTCCAGATCCTTGTAATCCGGCCATTAAAATTACTGCAGGGGGCTTTGTTGAAAGCTCTAAGCCAACATTTTCAATGCCCATTAGGCTTGTTAATTCGTCTTGTACAATTTTAATAATAGCTTGACCAGGTGTTACACTTTTTAAAACTTCAGCACCTAACGCCTTTTCTTTTACACGATCAATAAAGTATTTAACTACAGGTAATGCAACGTCTGCCTCAATAAGAGCAATTCTTACTTCCCTCATAGCATCACTTATATTTTCCTCACTGAAACGTGACTGACCACGAATAGTTTTTATTACTGACTGAAGTCGTTCTGTTAAATTTTCAAGCATAATTATAGATTCTCGATTT
>JAOHSH010000028.1 GCA_028122555.1 Methylophilaceae bacterium | reverse complement strand
CATGTTCTTCGTGATAGAGCTCAAAATATGGAAGTTAAAAGAATAAATCCTTTTTCATCTTGACGGATTCATTGTACTGGCGGTTGTCAAGATTTTATTTTTTTTACTATTTCTTTGTAGGAATTTTTACCCCATATTGGGGCTTGTATCTACAATCAAAAAGTTTTACAGCTATTCAGATTGGTATACTTCTCTCTTTTTTTCAAATAAGTAGAATATTTGCACCTAATTTTTGGGGATGGCTGGCAGATCATACAAACCAAAGGGTTCGCTGGATTAAGTTAACCGCACTTATTGGTTTATTAGGGTATTTGGGAATTTTCTTCGCCGATAGTTTTTTTTTAATTTTTCTAGTTATGATGTCAATGAGTATATTTACTAGCTCAACTATACCTTTGGCTGAATCCCTTACTTTATCTCATTTATCTAAAACTAATGGAAGCTACAGTAATATCCGCCTATGGGGATCAATAGGCTTTATAGTTGCTTCTTTTTTTATTGGAATTTTGATAGATAAATATACTATCAATATAATTGTTTGGGCACTTTTACTTACTCAGGGGGTGATATTATTTTCTTCTTTTTCAATACCAGATAAAAAATTTGAATTATTTGGAGAGACTAAAAGATCAATTTGGAAAATTCTAAGAAAACCAGAAATAATATCCTTACTTTTTGGATGTGCATTAATGGTTTCATCTCATGGATTATTATATAACTTTTATTCAATTTTCCTTAAAGAGCAAAATTATTCAAGCTCTCTAATTGGAATCCTTTGGTCAATTGGGGTTATCTCAGAAATATTAATGTTTATTTTGATGCCTAAAATTTTAAAAAAAATTAATTATAAACATGTACTCTTAATAAGTTTGTTGCTTGCTGTAATTAGATTTTTTCTCATAGGAAATTACGTAGAGATTTTATTTGTTTTAGTTCTGGCACAAATTTTACATGCTGCTACTTTTGGAAGTTTTCATTTTGCAACAGTTCAGCTTATTTCTCATTATTTTAATCGAGAACATCAAGCCAGAGGGCAAACTATTTATAACAGCATTACATATGGTATAGGCGGTGCAATTGGTGCACTAGGAGGAGGTTTTATGATTGATAGATTTGGAGCAAACAATACTTTTATGCTTTCCGCTATACTTCCATTAATTGGCTTTATCATTATACTTTTTGGATTAAAAAATATACCAAAACCAAGGTAACAATTGCTTTAATTAATTATTGCTACCTTCTATTAGTGCATAGGCTGAATGATTATGAATAGATTCAAAGTTTTCTGATTCGACAACAAAGTTTTTTATTTTTTTATTTGCTTTTAAATCTGTTGCTATATCTCTAACCATATCCTCAACAAATTTAGGATTATCATAAGCTTTTTCAGTTACATACTTTTCGTCAGGCCTTTTCAAAAGACCATATAATTCACAAGAAGCTTGTTTTTCAACAATATCTATAATGTCTTCAATCCATACGAATTTATTTGTTTCTATAGTCACTGTTACATGAGATCTTTGATTATGTGCACCATAATCAGATATATTTTTTGAGCAAGGGCATAGGCTAGTTACTGGAATAATTACTTTAGTAGTATTGGTAAAAACCCCATCTATTATCTTGCCTATAAAACTAACTTCATAATCTAAAAGACTTTTGACTTTGGATATTGGCGCTTCCTTATTTATAAAATAAGGGAAATTCATTTCAAGATCACAAGAATTTGCTTCTAACCTAACTAACATTTTTTTGAGAATATCTTCAAAGGACTCAACAGAAATTGCATCGTCATTTTCGTTTAAAATTTCAACGAATCTTGACATATGGGTTCCTTTGAAATTATGAGGAAGATGTACATACATATTAAAATTTGCAACTGTATGCTGAACGCCACCTTTTTTATCTTTAACAATAATAGGGTGCTTAATCGCCTTAATACCTACTTTATCTATATCAAGATGTCTTTTATCAGGACTGTTTTGGACATCTTCGATTAATTCATTTGCAATTATTTTATTCATTTTATTAAATTTTATTAAAAGTAAATTTTATCATTACTACAATTGTTTAACAATTTTCTTAATGATGCTTTTTTTATCTAATCCACATTCTTTGTAAATTTCTTCTTGGGTACCATGCTCAACAAAATGATCTGGAATACCTAAGGAAAGAGTCTTACAACTTAAGTTATGCTTATTTATAACCTCTAAAACTGCTGTTCCTGCACCACCTAAAATTGTATTATCTTCAATTGTTACTATAACATTATGATTTAAAGCACATTTTTTTATCATTTTTTCATCAATAGGCTTTACAAATCTCATATCAATAAGTGTGGCATTTAATTCTTCAGCTACTTCAAAAGCAGTTTTAAGTAATGGGCCAAAAGTAAGAATTGCTATATTTTTACCTTTTCTTACCTTTTCAGACTTACCAATAGGTAATAAGTTTAATTTTTTATTAATTTGAGTACCAATACCATGCCCTCTTGGAAACCTAACCACACAAATACCATCATAATTAAATCCTGTTTTAAGCATCTGATAGCATTCATTTTCATTACTTGGTGTCATTATAATAATATTTGGTATACATCGTAAATATGAAATATCAAAATTTCCTGAATGAGTTGCACCGTCAGCCCCAACAATTCCTGCACGATCAACTGCAAATAACATAGAAATATTTTGAAGAGCAATATCATGAATTAATTGGTCATAAGCTCTTTGAAGGAAGGTTGAATAAATAGCTATAACAGGTTTTAGATTTTGGCATGCAAGACCAGCAGAAAATGTTAGAGCATGCTGCTCTGCAATACCAACATCAAAAAAACGTTTTGGGTATTTTTTAGAAAATTGATTGAGCCCTGATCCATCCGACATGGCTGGTGTTATAGCACAAAGTTTTGATTCTTTATCTGCGGTATCCATAATCCATTCAGAAAAAACTTCTGTAAATGTTTTTAACCCATTAATTTTTTTTTGGTAACCATTTTTAGGATCAAATTTACTGACACCATGAAATTTATTAGGATTCTTTTCTGCTGGTTTGTATCCATATCCTTTTTTTGTGGCTACATGTAAGAATTGTGGCCCTTTTAAAGATTTTATATTACTCAGTGTCTCAATGAGTGTGTCTAAGTTGTGACCATCAATAGGGCCAATATAATTAAATCCAAACTCTTCAAATAAAGTACCCGGTATAACCATACCTTTTACATGCTCTTCTGTTTTCCTTGCTAATTCAAGTACTGGAGGCACTTTTGAAAGAACAGCTTTTCCAGACCGCTTGATTCCTCCATATAATTTTCCAGATAAAAGTTTAGCAAGATAATTATTTAATGCACCGACATTATCTGAAATTGACATATCATTATCATTTAGAATAACGAGTATGTCATTTTCAGTATTTCCTGCATTATTTAACCCTTCAAAAGCCATACCAGCTGTCATTGCACCATCGCCAATTACTGCAATTGCTCTATATTTAGATTTATTTATTTTAAATGCTTCTGATACTCCTAAGGCTGCAGAAATAGATGTACTTGAATGTCCGGTACCGAAACTATCAAATTTACTCTCCGTTCGTCTAGGGAAGCCAGAAATACCATCTTTTTGCCTTAGTGTATGCATTTCATTCTTTCTTCCAGTTAGTATCTTATGTGCATAGGTTTGATGACCGACATCCCAAATAATTTGATCATTTGGACAATCATATATGTAATGAATTGCAATTGTGAGTTCAATTACCCCTAGGTTTGAAGATAGATGACCACCAGTTTTTGAAACGCTTTTAATTATAAAAGAGCGAAGTTCTTTAGCTAATAGTTTTAGTTCATCTCTAGAAAGTTTTTTTATATCTGATGGTTTGTTTATTTTATCTAGATATTTCATTTAATGAGCACGCTGGTAGATTTTTGTTATCAATTCTTTTAAAAATATAGTATTACCAGAAATTGAATTAATTATTTTTTCGATTTGAGTAAAATAATTACTATTAATTTTCTTTGCTTCACTTATTCCTAAGAGTGAAACATAAGTCAGTTTATTATCTTTTTTATCCTTACCAGTAGTTTTACCTAAAACTTCATCATTAGATTCATAGTCGAGAATATCATCTGATATTTGATAGACTTTACCTAATAAAGAAAATAAGTTAGTAATCTTTTGAATTGTTTCTTCATTAGTTTTATCGGCCACAAGGTATGATGATGAACCAATAAAATTAAATAATAATCCTGTTTTTAATTCTTGTAGTTTTTCTAATTCTTCGATTTTTCCAATTTTTAATGTATTTTCAATATCTAAAGATTGACCTTTTACCATTCCATTTATACCTATTGTCTTTGATAGCGAATGAAATATCTTAATTTTCTTCTGATCATCAATTTTCAGGCTAGGTAAAGATAATATTTGAAAGGCTAAGGATTGAAGCCCATCCCCAGATAGTATTGCTTGAGCTTCATTAAATTTAATATGACAAGTTGGTTTTCCTCTTCTTAAATCATCATTATCCATTGAGGGAAGATCGTCGTGAATTAAGGAATAAGCGTGAATAAACTCAATTGAAGCAGAAATATGATCAAGTATTAATTTATCTGTATGGGTAATTTCACCGATTGCATATACAAGTAAAGCCCTAAACCGTTTCCCTCCACCTAAAGAACTATACTTACATACATCATAAATTATTGAATCTGACATATCTGTCTGCAAACATCTCATCATAAAACTTTCTATTCTGTCTTGATGAGTTTTAACCCATAACTCAAAATTATTAGTCATCAGGATTAAAGTCTTCTAATTCATTTTTTTGAGAAAGAATTTGAACACGCTGCTCAATTTTTTTTAAAGATTCCTGAGCTGACTTTACAAGGTTAATACCTTTTTCATAAGATTCTAATGAGTCTTCTAAATTCAAACTATCATCTTCCATTTTTGTAACAATAGATTCTAATTCTTTTAACATTTTTTCTATATTTATATTATCTTTAGCCATAATTATATATTCTTAATTAAGAAGTTTTTAACATCTGCAATTTCCTCATAAATTACTTCATGCGCCATATTGTAGGTTTTAAAAAAGAAATCTTTTGATTTCTGAATTTCAGAATAGCTATTTTTAGCTATATCAATATTAATGATATCATCACGCTCCCCATGAATTGCAATTATTGGTAGAACTTTAAAATTTGGATGATCTAAATTTTTAGGCAAGTAACCTGATAAAGCTATGATTCCACTAATTTCATATTCTGAAGATAACCCAGTGAATAATGATAAGGCAGCTCCCTGAGAA
>JAOHSH010000027.1 GCA_028122555.1 Methylophilaceae bacterium | reverse complement strand
TATTACATCTTTGATGGTTTCATTTTCAGGTTGGGTTTATTCTGATACAACTGAAGACCTTATAAATGCTTTGATTGTAAAAGGTGTCTTAACTGAACAAGAAGGTAATCTTTTAGCTAAGCAAGCAAAGGCTGAAAAAAAGAATAATGGTAAAGTTAAGTTTAAAAAAGGTGGTGGCTTATCATTTGAAAGCGGGGATGGTGAAAGTAATTTAAAAATTGCTGGAAGAATTCAGCTTGATTATCGTGACTTTGATACTGGTAATGGTTCTGATGCAAATAGTAAAGCTGCTGATGGCTTTGATATTAGGAGAGCTTATCTTGGTGTGGCAGGCACAGCCAATAAATATTATGGATATAAATTTGTTGGATCTTTTGGGTCAAGCACTAAATTGGATGAGGGGTATCTAGAATTTAAACACATAAAAAAAGCTAAATTAAGAATGGGCCAATTTAAAATGCCTATGAGCTTAGAGGAAAGAACTAGCTCACGTTTTTTAAATTTTACAGAGCGTTCATATGTTAACAATGCTTCTATTACTGCAGGTAAAGAAGTGGGAATGATGATTCATGGAACACCGTTCAAAGGTATTAATTATGCTTTTGCAATCCTGAACGGTTATGGGCAAAATATAGATATGGTTGATGATAGAAATGATGGTCTAGAATGGATGATTCATGTCGATACTGATTTAGCTAAAAGAAATAAATGGAAAGACCAAATAGTCCATCTAGGCGCAAGTTACTCTGATCAAAATGACATGCTTCTAACTTCTACAGCATCATCTCAACAAACGTTAGGTAAAGGCCAAGAATTTTTCAAAACTAAATTAAGTGGAACAGCCACTGATGTTTCTAGGTCTAGATATGGGTTAGAGCTAGCTTTAGCAAAAGGTAACAAAAAATTTCAGACAGAATATGCGAATGCTTCATGGGATACTAGCCTAGGAGGCAGTCAAGATGTATCGGCATATTATGCTGATGTAGGTATTTTGTTGACTGGTGAATCTTACTCAAAATCCTATAAGTCAAAATCTGCTGGAGGTAAGTTTGATCGAATTAAGCCTAATAGAAATTTTAATCAAACAACTATGAGTGGCGGTGCGTGGGAACTAGTAGCTGGTTATTCAAAATTTGATGCTTCAGATATTACATCATCAACCGCGGGTATGCAGCTTAATAGCTCTACAGCAAATACTAATGAAGCAGATACATATAGGTTGGGACTGAAATTTATTCCAGACCCAAATACAAGAATTATGCTTAGTTATGTAAATACTGATTTTGATGGTGAGAATAAAAATATAGCAGTAGCAGGGTCGACGATGGATGATGAAAGAGCCATCAATATAAGAATGCAATATGACTTTTAGGCACTAAGTAGAAATAGAAAAGTACTACTCCTTAGTTAAAAAGGGCTAATCTTCGGATTGGTTCTTTTTTTAACCTTCGCTCGCTAAATTGATTGTATATTTGGGAATCTCAATTGTAAGGTCTTCATCTTTTACTATAGATTGGCAGGATAATCTAGATTGAGGACATAATCCCCAAGCCTTATCAAGCATATCGTCTTCTTCATCCTCAGATGGATCAAGGGAGTCAAGACCTTCTTTGACAATTACATGACAAGTTGTGCATGCACATACTTTCTCACATGCATGTTCAATATGTATATGATTTTTTAAAAGAGAATCACATATAGAATCACCAGGATTAGCTTCTATTATATCTCCATCTGGACATATTTCTTGATGAGGTAAGATTATAATTTTCGGCATATTAAATTTCCAAGGAACCTACTGATTTACCAGTTAATGCTTTATGAATAGATCGATCCATACGTTTTGCTGCAAATGATTGGCTGTTATCATTAAGTAGTTTAGTGGTTCTTTCTATGTTATCTCTATCAGAGGAATCAAGTAACTTTCTTAATTCAATTAAGTTTTTCTGTAAAAGATTTAATTCTTTTTTATTTAATAAATTAGAATCTTTTTTAATTGCATTTTCAACCATTTCGCAAAGTTGTAAAGCTTCTGTTTTTGCTTCAGATAAAGCCCTAGATTCTTTATCTTCATCCGCGAGATTAAATGAATCTTCTAACATTTGTTTGATTTTCTCGTCAGATAAACCATATGAAGGTTTAACTTCAATTTTTGATTGAATACCAGTTGATAGTTCTTTTGCACTTACAGAAAGAAGACCATCTGCATCAACTTGAAAAGTAACGAGAATTTTAGCTACCCCAGCAATTAGCGGAGGAATTCCTTTAAGTGTAAATTTTGCTAGTGACCTACAATCTTTAACTAAATCTCGTTCTCCTTGAACAACGTGAACAATCATAGCTGTTTGACCATCTTTGTAAGTAGTAAATTCTTGACCCAAAGATACAGGTAAAGTTGAATTACGTGGGATAATTCTTTCTACAATCTCCCCCATAGTTTCAATTCCTAAAGATAAAGG
This sequence comes from Methylophilaceae bacterium, assembly GCA_028122555.1. Classification (GTDB taxonomy): domain Bacteria; phylum Pseudomonadota; class Gammaproteobacteria; order Burkholderiales; family Methylophilaceae; genus BACL14. Next base: position 3,263 of record JAOHSH010000027.1, on the reverse strand, counting down.
AATGACGTCAAGTAGAAGAAGGTTATCGTTAGTATTACCAGCTAAGATATTTGCTTGTTGCGCTGCACCTAAAGCAACAACTTCGTCTGGGTTAAGGTTGTTAAGAAGAGGCTGCTTAAAGAACTCTTTTACTGCATTTTGAATACATAACATTCTAGTAGAGCCCCCAACCATCACAACCCCTTGAATTTGAGAAACGCTTAATTCAGCATCTCGCAGTGCGTGAAGAGTTGAGCTGATTGTTTTTTTTGTAAGTTCTTTGGTAATCTCTTCAAATTCATGTTGGCTTAATTCACATTGAATATTAATTTTTTCATTAACGATCTCGTTAATTTTAATTGAATCTTTATCGGTGAGTGCTTCTTTTATTTCTCTGGATAGAGCAAATAATTTTTGTTTGATTTTGGAGTCAGTCACATTTATTTTATTACTCTTACAAAGCCATTCAAAAACTACTTGATCGTAGTCATCCCCGCCAAGATTTGCATCACCATGAGTAGCTTGAACTTCAAATATTCCTTTGGATAAATTTAATATTGAAACATCGAATGTGCCACCACCTAGATCAAAAATAACAAAATTTCCTTCTTTATTTTGATCTAATCCATAAGCAACTGCTGCAGCTGTAGGCTCATTAATCAATCTAAGCACATTTATACCTGCAAGCTTTGCGGAATCTTTAGTTGCTTGTCTTTGGGCATCATCAAAATAAGCTGGGACTGTAATCACTGCTCCATATAATTCATTGCCAAGACTTTTTTCCGCAGTTTCTTTAAGTTTTTTTAATATCTCAGACGATACTTCAACAGGATTTTTAATGCCTTGATCAGTTTGGATTCCAATAACACCATCATCGTCTTTTAAATCTAGAGAATAAAATTTTGTATCAATATCAGATAAATTTTTACCTATTAAACGCTTAACTGAGGAAATGGTATTTGTTGGGTCTTTAATTTGTAGATTTTTTGCTTCACTACCAACTAGAGGATTGCTTGATGAGTAGTGAACTACTGAAGGTAATAAACGTTCTTTATTTCCTTGCTCTAGGATGCTAACTGCCCCACTGATGACTGATGCAATAAGAGAGTTGGTAGTACCTAAGTCTATACCTACGGCAAGACGATGCTCATGAGGCATTGTGCTTTTTCCTGGTTCAGAAATTTGAAGAAGCGCCATTATTTTGACTCGACTAAGTTAATTTGTTGAATAATTCTAGAATTTAATTTATCAATAAATTGTATTTCATTTAACATTTCCATAGCAATATCCCAATTTTTATCTTTATCACATACACTTTCTAGGCTATTCAAATTTTTTTGATATTCGCCATCAATTAGAAGTTGGAATTTTTCTAGCTCGCTTTTTTGTTCTGATATAGATTCTAGATGTTCCTCCCATTCCATTTGTTGTATTAAAAAACTAGGAGGTAAGGTTGAATTATTTTCTTCGGAATTTAAATTTATTTTAATCAAATATCTAGCTCTTTTTATTGGATTTTTAAGAGTTTGGTATGCATCATTTACTTCTGTTGATTTTTTTAATGATTCATTCTTCTCAATTTGGCTTGCTGATACAAATTTATCAGGATGAATTTCTGCTTGAATTATTCGGTAAGATTGTTGGAGCCTATTAAGATCAATTTTAAACTGCATAGGGACGTTAAAAATTTCAAAATAATTTTGTGTCAAACCGTGAAACTCTCTCCACAACCACAGCTATCTTTAACATTTGGATTATTAAATTGAAATCCTTCATTTAAGCCTTCCCTTGTAAAATCTAACTCTGTTCCATCAATATAAATGAGGCTTTTAGGGTCGACTAAAATTTTAATTCCATGGCTTTCATATATTTTGTCTTCTGGCAAAACATCATCAACAAACTCTAATGTATATGCCATTCCAGAACAACCAGTAGTTTTGACTCCTAGCTTTAAGCCGATGCCTTTACCCCTTGATTTTAAATATTTTTGAGCTCTTTCAGCAGCTTTTTCTGTAATGGTTATCGACATTATTTTTTCTTAGCTTTCAGGTCTGCTACTGCTGCTTTAATTGCATCTTCTGCTAAAACTGAACAATGAATTTTAACTGGAGGCAATGCTAATTCTTCTACTATTGATGTATTCTTGATATCTTGTGCTTCATCCAGAGTTCGACCTTTCAGCATTTCTGTAACTAATGAACTTGATGCAATAGCCGATCCGCATCCGTATGTTTTAAATTTAGCATCTTCAATAATTCCATTTTCTCCTACTTTAATTTGTAGTTTCATAACGTCACCACAAGCAGGAGCGCCAACCATACCAGTACCTACTGATGGGTCTTTTTTGTCAAAGGAGCCAACATTTCTTGGATTCTCGTAATGATCTAATACTTTATCGCTATAAGCCATAATAAATTTCTCCTAAAAATTTTAATGTTCTGCCCATTCTACTTTTTCTAAATCTACACCATCTTGAAACATCTCCCAAAGAGGAGACAACTCTCTAAGCTTTCCAATTTTTTCTTTTAAAAGTTCAATCGTATAGTCAATATCAGACTCTTTAGTAAAACGACCAATTGAAAACCGTATTGAACTATGAGCTAATTCATCTGACCGACCTAGAGCTCTTAAAACATAACTTGGCTCAAGGCTTGCTGAAGTGCAAGCTGAGCCGCTCGAAACTGCAATACCTTTAATTGCCATTATAAGAGATTCACCTTCAACATAATTAAAACTGATATTTAAATTATGTGGAACCCTATTTTTCAAGTCACCATTTACATATGTCTCATCAATTTCAGTTAACCCAGACAAGAGACGTAATTGTAATTTTTTTATACGTATATTTTCTGATTCCATTTCTTCCCCAGCAATGCGAAACGCCTCTCCCATACCAACAATTTGGTGAGTTGCTAGTGTACCTGAACGCATACCCCTTTCATGCCCACCTCCATGCATTTGAGCTTCAATTCGGATACGTGGTTTACGTCTTACATATAAAGCACCTACACCTTTTGGACCGTACGTTTTGTGGGCTGAAAAACTCATAAGGTCAACTGGTAGTTTGTTTAAATCAATTTTAACTTTACCTGTTGCTTGTGCTGCATCCACATGAAAAATAACTTTTTCTTCTCTGCATATATTACCGAGGGCAGTGATATCCTGGATTACGCCAATTTCATTATTGACCAACATTATTGAAGCAAGAACTGTATCAGGTCTAATTGCATCTTTAAATTTTTTAATATCTATTAAACCATCAGGCTCCGGTTCAAGAAGTGTGG
>JAOHSH010000026.1 GCA_028122555.1 Methylophilaceae bacterium | reverse complement strand
TGATAACTTCTTTTCTTTCCCCATCCACTTGGGCTGGAAATTGAGATGCACAACCAAATAAAAAAATTGATACTAATATAATAAATATTTTATTCATTTTATTTTTTTATCCATTTTTTTATATTTTGTATATTTTGATGATCAGTTAAATCAGCATGAATAGGTGTAATTGAAACCATTTTATTTTTAATCGCATTAAAATCTGTGCCAGGACCTCCATCATTAGGTTCTCCTGCTGCACCAATCCAAAATAATGTTTCAGCATCTTTTTCTTCACCTTTTATAGCAGGCTCAGCTGCATGTCTTTTTCCGAGTCTTGTAATCTCCATTCCTTTCAAATTATCATATGCCACATCTGGAACATTAATATTTAATAATGTAGGACCAAATTTCTTTTTATTATATAACTTAATAAGATCAACTGTTACTTTTGCAGCTGTTGTAAAGTTTTTTGGATTATCATTACCCATTGATATTGCCAAAGATGGAATATTCAATAGATACGCTTCCATTGCGGCAGCAACTGTTCCAGAATAAATTGTATCATCACCCATATTAGGCCCATGATTTATCCCTGATATAACTAAATCTGGAATAAAATTTATTAAGCCAGTTAGAGCTATATGAACGCAATCTGTAGGGGTACCATCGATATAGTAAGAGTTACTATTTACTTTAGTAACTTTAACCGCTTTATCTAAAGTAAGCGAGCTACTAGAACCACTTCGATTTCTATCGGGAGCAACAATTATCAATTGAGCAATGTTTTTTAATTCATTTATTAGAGTTTGAATTCCAATTGCTTGATAACCATCATCATTAGAAATTAATATTTTCATAGCTTTTTTGTAACCTTACAAAAAAATACGGTTGATAGAAAAAATATACAAGTTAAAATAATTTGATATAGTGCCATAGATTTAGAAACTTCACTTTCACTATAAAAACGTACAACACCTTCAATAAAAAAAAGCAATATAAACATACTAGACCATTGGTAGGTGTACCTATTTTTTTTTAATATACCTGATAAAGGAATTAAAAGAATAACTGATTTTATTACCATTAATGAAGCTTCATCATGGAGTGGGTTATAAAATATTTCCCAAAATAAATTTAATATAATTAAGCCTATTAAGCTGGAAGACGAAGCAATAAAAAGTATATTCATTTTTTTAATTTTAAACTGATTTCTGCTAGTCTTACACCTTGAGCAATACATAATTTTTTTTCATCTGCAGTAATAGGTTCGCTATCGTCACGACTGCTAACATGACTTGCTCCGTAGGGAGTTCCACCTGAAGTTGTAGAAGCTAATTCAGGCAGCGAGTAAGGAAGACCAAGTAAAACCATACCTAAATGGAATAAAGGTATTTGCATACTTAATAAAGTAGACTCATTACCTCCATGAAGTGAGCTGGAGGATGTAAAAACACAGGCCGGCTTATTTTCAAGAGAGCCTTTAAGCCATAATGGAGTACCAGTCTCTATAAAATACTTCAATGGCGCTGCCATATTTCCAAATCGAGTAGGGCTTCCAAGTGCAAGTCCAATGCAATTTTCAACATCCTCCAATGTAGCATATAAAGATCCAGAATCTGGAATAGAGGGTGCCTTTTTTTCTATCTCTGTTGAAATTTCTGGGACTGTACGTATTTTTGCTTGAGCACCATCTACAGAATTTATTCCTCTGGCTATCAAGGAAGACATTTCTTTTACAGAGCCACTTTTTGAATAATAAAGAACTAGTATTTCATTCATTTAAACTTTTTTGCTAATAATGTAGCCAAACCAATATAATTTTGCGGGGTTAACTTTAAAAGATAATCTTCGTCTTTCTTAGGTAATTTAAGAAGTTTTATAAATGAATGCAAAGATTCTTTATTTATATTTTGATTTCCTCTAGTTAAATCTTTTAATTTTTCATATGGATTCTTTATTTTATTTTTTCTCATAACTGTTTGGATTGGCTCAGCAAGAACTTCCCATGATTGACTTAGGTCTTGGCTTATTATAATTTTATTTAATTCCAGCTTTGTAAGGCCCTTTGAACATGATTTATAAGCTATTAAGCTATAACTAAAAGCTAAGCCAATATTCCTAAGAACCGTAGAATCTGTTAAATCTCTTTGCAATCTTGATATTGGTAACTTCATAGCAAAGTGATTAAGTAATGTATTAGATAAACCTAAATTACCCTCAGAATTTTCAAAGTCAATTGGATTAACTTTATGAGGCATAGTGGATGAACCAACTTCATTTTTAATTGTTTTTTGTTTGAAATAGCCATTAGAAATATAAGTCCAAATATCTCTATTAAAATCAATAAGAATATTATTAACCCTAGAAATATTTTGGAAAATTTCTGCCATGTAGTCGTGAGGCTCTATTTGAGTCGTGTATGGGTTGTAAGTTAGACCAATCGTAGTAATAAATTCTTTAGAAAATTTTTGCCAATTTTTTTTGGGGTAAGCAGAAATATGGGCATTAAAATTTCCCACAGCCCCATTTATTTTACCTAATATCTCTTGATCTTTTAATTGTACAATTTGCCTCTTAAGTCTATATCCAAAATTAGCAAATTCTTTTCCCATTGTCGTTGGACTTGCTGTTTGCCCATGAGTTTTAGCTAACATAGAAATTTCTGAGAATTTAGTGGAAAACATGTAAAACTGTTTTAAAACAGATTCAATTGATGGAATCAAAACTTTATTTAAACTCTCTTTTAACATTAATGCATAAGCAAGGTTGTTTATATCTTCTGAAGTGCAGGCAAAATGAATAAATTCACTAACTTTTATTATTTCTTTTTCATTTTTAAGTGAATTCTTTAGCCAGTACTCAATTGCTTTAACATCATGATTAGTTACTTTTTCAATTTTTTTTATAGATTTAGCATCATTTTGATTAAAATTCATATAAATATTATGTAATTTAGCTACCAACTTAGCTGAAAATTTTGGTACTTCTTTTATTTCTTTATCTTTACTAAGAGCTATTAACCATAATATTTCAATTTTAACCCTATTGTGAATTAGACCATATTCACTATATATCTCTCTTAAAGGTTCAGTCTTGTCGGAATATCTTCCATCTATTGGGGAAATTGCAGTTAGTGCAGAAATCATAAACTACCCTTTAAAGTTGTTGTTATATTTTACATTAAAAACGATTTATTTTTTTTCTCCAACTTAGATTTATTTAATCTTTGGGAAATCCTTTTATTTACTTTAAAATAGGGACTTAAAGCTATACTAATATTAGATAAGAGGATTTAAATGTTAGATTTATATCTATCAGATCAAATTAAAAGAAAAAAACAAGGATTGCCCTCACTTCCACTAAATGCTGAACAAACCGTATCTTTAGTGGAGTTATTAAAGAAGGATTCGGTCCAAGATTCTAACCTACTATTAAATTTATTAGAAAATAGAGTTCCTGCTGGTGTAGACAAGGCTGCATTCGTAAAAGCTGCTTTTTTAAATGATGTAGCAAAAAATAATACACATTCGCCTTATATAGGAGATGATCATGCAATTAAACTTTTAGGAACTATGTTGGGTGGTTACAACGTACAATCTCTAATTGCATTATTATCTACTGACAAGGCAGAACAAGCATCTAAAGCCTTATCAAATATAACACTTATCTTTGATGCATTTTACGATGTTGAGAAACTCCATAAGAATGGAAATATCTATGCAACAAATTTAATTAAATCTTGGGCAGAAGCTGAATGGTTTTCATCTAAGAAGGTTGTGCCAGAAATCCTTAAAGTAAATATTTTCAAAGTGAATGGTGAGATTAATACAGATGATTTATCTCCTGCCCAAGATGCATGGTCAAGGGCAGACATACCACTCCATGCAAAATCTATGTTCATCAACAAAATTCCAAAAATTTTTGACGTAATAGAAAAACTTAAATCAGATAATTTGCCTATAGCTTTTGTTGGTGACGTTGTTGGAACAGGCTCATCAAGAAAATCAGCTATAAACTCTTTACAGTGGCATTTCGGTAAACAAATACCATATGTACCTAACAAAAATTCTGGTGGAATCATTCTGGGAGCGAAGATAGCACCAATATTTTTTAATACTGCTGAGGATTCAGGTGCATTACCTATTGAATGTGATGTTTCAAAATTAAAAACAGGAAATATCATCGAAATAAATTTAAAAGAAAAAAAAATTTTTGACGGAAGTGGAAATGAATTGACAAGCTTTGATCTCAAACCAATAACAATTCTGGATGAATTAAGGGCTGGCGGCAGAATACCATTAATTATTGGAAAAGGACTTACTGAGAGAGCAAGAACATCATTACAATTAAAACCATCAAATAGTTTTATAAATATAATTCCACAGGATGTATCAAATTTGAAAGGCTTTACATTAGCTCAAAAAATTGTTGGAAAAGCATGTGGTGTTGAAGGAATTCGTCCAGGGGTTTACTGCGAACCAAAAATAAATACTGTGGGATCACAAGATACAACAGGCGCAATGACTCGAGATGAATTAAAAGAATTGGCATGTCTCGGTTTTTCAGCAGAATTAGTAATGCAAAGTTTTTGTCACACTGCTGCTTACCCGAAGCCAATTGATATTGAGTTACAACATTCCCTCCCAGACTTTATTAGTAGTAGAGGCGGCGTTTCGTTAAAAGCAGGAGATGGCGTTATACATTCATGGCTCAATAGAATGATTTTACCAGACAGTGTTGGGACTGGAGGAGACTCCCATACTAGGTTCCCAATAGGTATCTCTTTCCCAGCAGGTTCAGGCTTAGTTGCCTTTGCAGCGGCTTTAGGTGTTATGCCACTAGATATGCCAGAATCTGTTTTAGTACGTTTCAGCGGAGAGATTCAACCAGGAATTACATTAAGAGACTTAGTTAATTCCATCCCATATTTTGCAATAAAAAGAGGTGAATTAACTATTGGCAAGCAAGGTAAAAAAAATATATTTAATGGACGTATTCTTGAGATTGAAGGCTTACCAGATCTTAAAGTTGAGCAGGCTTTTGAATTTTCAGATGCATCAGCTGAAAGATCTTCTAATGGTTGTACAGTTAAACTAAGTAAAGAACCTATAATTGAATTCTTAAATTCAAATATTGTATTAATGGAGAATATGATTTCCAATGGGTATCAAGACTCAAGAACACTAAAAAGAAGAATTAAAGCTATGAAAGAATGGCTTAAGAGACCAGTTTTATTAGAGCCAGATCAAAACGTGGACTATGCTTATATTTTAGAGATAGATTTGAATGCCATTAAGGAACCCTTAATTGCTTGCCCTAATGATCCAGACAATATTATGACACTATCTGAAATTGCTAATAATAAAATTGATGAAGTTTTTATTGGAAGTTGTATGACAAATATTGGTCATTATCGTGCAGCCGGAAAAGTTTTAGAGGGAAATAAAAATATTAAAACTAAATTATGGATTGCTCCTCCTACAAGAATGGATGAATCACAATTAAAAAAAGAAGGAGTTTATTCAATTTTTAATTCAGTTGGAGCGCGAACGGAAATTCCTGGTTGTAGTTTGTGTATGGGAAATCAGGCAAGAGTCGAAGATAGCGCTAGGGTTTTTTCAACTAGTACAAGAAATTTTGACAACCGAATGGGTAAAAATGCACAAGTGTATCTTGGCTCTGCTGAATTAGCGGCCTTTTGTTCATTATTGGGATATATACCATCTAAAGAAGAGTACCTTAAATTGATGGCTGAAAAAAT
>JAOHSH010000025.1 GCA_028122555.1 Methylophilaceae bacterium | reverse complement strand
TTTTATTAAAGATTGATAAGGTTCTAAATCATTATTCAAACTAGGACTAAAAATTCCCTTTTTTTTTATTAAGGCCTCCCAGTCAGGATCTAATTTGGAAAGAAAATCTGAGGCTTCTTTATATTTTAAGTTTTGATCACCAATTAATGGATTTTCCAGCATAGTCTAGATAATTTCCTGAATTTTTAAGTGTTAGTTTATCAATTTGTTTAATCATGCCTTGAACGCTTTCAAATGAATCAATCCATCCCCCAGGTCCACCCATATCTGTCCTTACCCAGCCTGGATGAAGAGTTAAGGTAGCAATACCTTGATTTTTAAGGTCGTGGGTTAAAGACCTCATCATACTATTTAGAGCAGTCTTACTACTTCTATATATATATGAGCCCCCACTAGTATTATCATCAATACTTCCCATTTTACTTGTTATAGATATAACTTTTTTTAAATCACTATTTATTATTTGGTCTAAAAAATTTTCAACAATTTGGTATGGAGCAATAGTATTAATCCTAAAACTTTCGATCCATTCATCATAATTAATATTTCCAACAGTGCTCGATCTATAAATCCCTGCATTATTTATAAGCACATCAATTTTTTTATCTTGCAATTCGAGTGACAGATTTTTAATTTTTTTAATATCACCAACATCTAATTCATAAATTCTAATATTATTTGAATTTTCTAATAATTCTTTAAGGTCTTTGGCTTCAATTATATTTCGACAACATGCAATAACATTAAAACCTTTTTGGCTATATTGTTTTACAAATTCATATCCTAACCCTCTATTTGCACCAGTGATCAAAACGGTATTCATTTGAAATTTCTCCTATTAAACTTTAAATATAAACTTTAATTTTTTTATGAGTCTATAATAAAAGTAATTAATTAATTAGTATAGGCAGACGCATGAAAAATAAATATTTTTTTATATTATTGTTATTTTTATCACTCCCACTTAAAGCTGCTGAGATGGAACAATACTGTACTACAAGTTTAGCCGATGGAAATTTTCATAAAACAGACTGTTCTATCAACACTAATTTTGAGGGTAAAAAATATTGTTTTGGAAATAAAGCTTCAAAATCTGTTTTCATAGATGACCCTAAGACTGTTTTAGTTAAAGCTAATACTTTTTTTAGTAAAAATAAAAGCGATACTCGAAATAAGATCTCTCAAAAAATGGCTGATGAATTATTAGAAGATCCAGATTGCGATTTATCTAGTAAAGATGTCGGGTATCTAGATTTTAAGGGTAAAGATTTAACTCATTGCGTAATGGTTAATACTAGCTTCTTTGGGTCAGATTTAAGAGGTGCAAATTTATCTGGAGGAAATTTACAGAGAGCATATTTAAATTTAGCTCGCCTTGAAAATACTAATTTTAGTGGCGCTAATCTAGCTGAAGCTACTATCTTCCAACCAATCTTTGGTAAAACGGTTTTTAAGGGAGCAAATTTAACGAATGCACGTATTATTGGCACACTTGGCGATGTTGATATGTCAGGAGCTATTCTCACAAAAGGAAGATTAGGCTTAGATGTAGGTAATCAACCTATGGGGCAAATGAAATTTGATACCTCTGGTGGAAAATTTGCAAAAGCCAATTTTGAGGGTGCCGATCTTAATATTGCTAGTTTTATTTTTGGAGATATGCGAGGTGCTAATTTAAGGAATACTAATTTGAACCGGGCAGAGCTAGTCAAAACTGATTTAAGAGGCGCTGATTTAACTAATGCTGATTTAACTAATGCTGATGTTGACGGAGCTAATTTTGAAGGGGTAATTGGCCTATCTACAATTAAAGGATTTTCAACCGTCAAAGGAAAATGCGATTATTGCGGAATGTAAATATAAAATTAAATTAAAAAAAACACCCTAAAGGGTGTTTTTTTTAATTAAAAGTTGCCTAGTTTACAGCTGATTTAAGAGCAGCACCTGCCTTAAAAGACGGCACAGTGCGTGCTGGAATTTGAAGAGCGGCACCTGTTTGTGGGTTTCTTCCAGTTCTTGCTGCTCTCTTAGCAGTTTTAAATGTACCAAAACCTATCAATGTTACAGTATCACCTTTTTTTAGTGCGCCAGTAATTGAGTCTACTGTTGCATCAATCGCACGACCTGCATCTGCTTTTGTTGCTCCTGTTGCACTTGCAACTGCTTCGATTAATTCACCTTTATTCATGCCAATCCTCCATAGATTATAATTAGTGTACAAACTAAATGCCTGTTAACCCCTGCTAGCACTAACATTAAATTAACAATGCCTCTTTTTAATTTTGTTGTCAATACTTAATTTATAGTTTATTAACTACGTATTTTAATAAAATTGTGGTATGGAATTGTTAAGTTATTAAACTTGATTTATGTTACAATATTCAAAATGATTAAAAATAAAAAACAACATGGAGGCTTGAGGTCTGGAGCTGGTAGGAGATTGAATAGTGGAATTTATGGTGAACCTACCAAGGTAATAAGAGTACCTAAAAGTAAAGTTTTCGATATTAAAAAATATATTATTCATTCTCAAGCAGCCAATGTCTTTAATATTACCAAGATTAAGCCTTCATTAAGCTATCAACCTTTAAATCTATTTGAGCATAAAGTATCTGCTGGATTTCCATCACCAGCTGACGATCATGTAGAGAAGAAATTAGATCTGAATGAATATCTAATTAAACAAAAAGAGGCAACATTCTTTGTTAGGATTAAAGGCGATTCAATGATCGGTATAGGTATTCATGATAATGATATTGTAATTGTTGATAAATCTCAAAAAGCTATCACTGGAGATATTGTTTTGGCATCCATTGATGGTGATTTTACTGTTAAATTATTATCGAATAATAAATCTAAATATCGATTGTTAGCAGCGAATGAAAAATATAAACCAATTGAAATTAATAAATCAATGCAATTTGAGATATGGGGAGTTATAACTGGATCAATCCGGAAGTTTAAATAAGCCTATGATTGCTCTAGTAGACGTAAATAATTTTTATGTAAGCTGTGAAAGATTATTTAACCCAAAATTGTTTAATAAACCAGTTGTAGTACTTAGTAATAATGATGGATGTATTATTTCAAGAAGTAATGAAGCTAAATTATTAGGCATCAAAATGGGTACACCACTATTTAAGATAAAAGATTTAATTAAATCATTTGGTATTATAGTTTTATCATCAAACTACCCGCTTTATGCAGACATAAGTAATCGTGCGATGATTTTGTTAGCATCATTTTCTCCTCGTCAGGAAATTTATTCAATCGATGAATGCTTTTTAGATTTATCTGGTAATCGAGAACCCTATATTACAGGGCAAATAATAAAGAAAAAATTATGGCAGTATTTAGGTATGCCAGTATGTGTGGGCATAGCACCAACAAAAACATTAGCAAAATTAGCAAATTATTGTGCGAAAAAACAATCTGAATGGTCTGGGGTATGCAACTTTTCTGAATTATCTATTGTAAAAATTGATGATCTTATGTCTAAAATTAATGTCTCTGAGGTGTGGGGGGTTGGAAATAAAACAGCAGATAAATTAAGATCAATAGGCATATATTCAGTATTGGATTTAAAGAAATCTGATGCCATCTATATGAAAAAAAAATTTGGTATAAACCTAGAAAAGACTATTTATGAGCTTAATAAGACCATTTGCTTCCCTGTTAATTTAAAAACACCACTAAAAAAACAAGTAATCTCCTCAAGAAGTTTTGGCTACCCGATTGAGAGTTATAATTTATTAGTTGAGGCGATTACAACATTTACCTCTAGAGTAGCTTATAAATCAAGACAACAAAATACACTTGCAGAATATGTTAGTGTGTTTATCAGTAGTAATCCATTCCAAAAAAAAAGATATTATTATCGAAATAATATTACATTAAAATTACCTTACCCAACAAATGATACAAATCTGATTTTATCTTTAGCTCTAGAAGGATTGAGATTTATTTATAAAGCTAATATTAAATATGCTAAATGTGGAGTTGTTTTGTCAGGGATGATAGATGAGTCAAAAACTCAAGCTTATTTATGGCCTGTAAAAACCGTTGAGCGTTCTCGATTAAATCAAGTTATTGATACTATTAATGTTAAATTTGATAAACAAAGTATTCGACTAGCAACACAACCGATTAATCCTGTATGGAAGATGAAACAATCAAGAAAAAGCCAATCATTTACTACGTCATGGCAGGAGCTTTTAGTCGTTAATTCAGTTCAATAGGCATTTCTACTGGATTAAGTTGTATAAAATTATCATTGCCTTTTAAAAAAACCTTCCAGCCTTGAAAATATAATTCACTGATGGAGGGATTGAGTTGTATCTTAAAGGGAGCTTCTCCTCGGTGAGTAATTTTACCACCTTTAGCTAGATTGTATTGTTTAAAATTTCCTTGATTATCTATGGTACAAATAGTCTGTTTTTTTAGAGAAACGATATGAAAGTAAGTTGGAGGCTTTTCAGGATTTATATGTGACCAAATATTATCCATAGAGGCAGATTTAATCGAGCATAAAAATTCAATAGGAATAATATCAGACTCATTTTCGATTTCAATTTCCTGAATATTTTCGTTGACAATAGTTTTTATTTCCTCATTCTTAATAAAAGTTTTAGACACAGGACCAATATCCTCAATATTATTGAGAATATTTTTCTCTCTAGATGCATTAATATTGGAATTCGTAGAATTTGGATTGGTTATTTTTAAGTCAGCATGATCAGTTTGGGTGAAGAAGAAGATTAATCCTAAGAGTAGTAATAGTATTAAAACCTTAATAATGCTTATTTTTTTTATTTTCAAATTCAACTTTTGTAAAAGGCTACTATTTTTTTGCTCCTTTTCTGGAGCACTAAGATCAATATCTTCATAGCCTATCTTTGAATCAGAACTAACTTCATTGATTTCTTGATGACTCTCTGGCGGCGGAAGAATTTTATCTAAATCGATTCCTAGGAATTTAGCATAGCGTTTGAGGGCTAAGCTTTTAAAGTGTGAGGTAATAAATCCAGTATCAAGATTATTTTCTAAAGATTTAATTTGGACTAAACTTAGTGTTATTTGAGTGGCAGCATTCTCTTGTGAGATTTTTTGTCTTTTTCTTTCTTGTGAGAGAATTTTATAATTATATTCTAGAGAGTCGCGCATATTTTAAAATAATCTAAACATAATTATTGCTGTAAGTGTAGGAGGAATAGCCCCTAGTAATAACCCCAGTGGGTGGATACTTCTTTCAGAAAAGTGATGACGAAGTATTGCAATTCCAGCTGGATTTGGCGCATTAGCAATAACAGTTAAACCACCGCCAGTAACTGCTCCTGCTACAAGTGCTATTTTAAATTCTTCTGTTAACCCTTCAACAAGTGAACCTAGATAAGTTAATGCTGCATTATCAGTAAAAGCTGTAAGGACTGTAGCGCCAAAATAAACAGTTGTTGAGTCCATTGACATAAGAGTTGGTTCCAGCCACCACTGTTGAGCACCTCCGAGAACAACTAAACCAGCAAGAAAAAATGCCACTAATAAAGCCTCGTTTAATATTAAATCATTTTGGTGGTCTTTATAAGCTGAAGTATATCCCAAGAAAAAAAGGAACAGAGCCATAAAGATAGCTGGATGATGAGCAAAAAATACAACATTTATAAGAAAAAATAGGTGCACTAAAATAATCATTAAAGGTACCGATTCATCATTTGAATTTTCTTTAAAGACTATATTTTTAAAACTCTGTTTAAATATAAAAATTATTCCAATTGTGTTTATCAAAACTGCTATTCCAGAGCGCCAACCGAAATTTGACAGCATAAACCATATATCCCAATTCCATGTATTACTTACCATTAATACTGGAGGTGCAGCATAAGGTGTTAGAGTTCCACCAATAGAAATATTAACAAATAGCACTCCCAAAGTTGCATATTTAAATTTGGTGGATGTTTCTTTACCAAAATAATTCTTACTTAATAACATTGCAGCTAATGTCATTGCAGCTGGCTCGGTAATAAAAGAACCAAGAATAGGAACAAAACATAATAAAAGAAAGTAGATTGAGATTTCTTTTTTTATTGGGATCAATTTGGCTAAACTCATGACAATTCTTTCAACGAATTGAAGTATTGGTCTAGTGGCAGCTATAACCATAATTACAAAAACGAACATAGGCTCAGTAAAATTTCTTGATTCAACATAATTTACAGCTGAATCTTTACCCTCAATACCAAACATAAAAAGGATCAAGACCATTGCCCAAAAACCAAAAACAATTTCTATTTCACCTAGTAAATGTAAAATTCCAGAATATCTAGGATTAGTATAAGCAAGATGCTCAAAATATTTAGTAGAGAAAGTATGAACAATTGCTACAAAAAATAGAATAGCACCTATAAGATCTATAAAATTTGGACTTAACATATAAAGGTTTTAATTAAAGAAATTAGTTAATAATATGACATTTTAACATTTAGATAAAAACCTTGTTCTTTTATTTCAAGGAATATGTTTTAATTTATAGAAATTTAATAATTAAAAAATCTTTATGAAGCAAATTTCCACTAAGCAAACACAAGAATTAATGATGCTTCATCAGCAGGGAAATATTAAAGCTGCTGCTGAAATGGCAAAAAAATTGATTAAGGACTACCCAAAAGAATTAATACTTCACAATATTTTGGGAATTTGTCAAGAGGCTAAAGGAGATATTGAAGGTGCAGCAATCTCTTATCAAAATGCAATAGATATCAATCCAAATGTACCTGAACTCCAATTTAATTTAGGAGCTATGTTATATGCCTTAGATAATAATAAAGCCGCAATAAATCATTATCAGATAGCTATAAAAATTAAACCGAACTTTGTGGAAGCTTTTTTTAATTTAGGAATTACCTATCAAAAACAATCTGATTATAACTTAGCCATTGAATCTTATGAGCAAGCAATTAAATACCAACCAGGATTTTATGAAGCTATTGGCAATATCGGCACAATTAAGCAATTACAAGGAGACTTAGAAGGTGCAATTAATTATTTTAATAAAGCTTTAAAAATTAATGAGGATGGAAGAGGTCATTATAATATTGCAGGAGCATATAGAAATTTAGGTAACTTATCTTTATCAATTAAACATTATAAAAGAGCAATTGAAATTGGTTCTGGCGAGGCTGATTTTTATACAGATTTAGGTGATGCGTTATGGCATGACGGGAAAATTGCAGAAGCTAATCGTTTTCTAAGAATGGCTGTTGAAGTTGATTCTTCTCATCCAAAATCAAATTATCAATTAGGTATTTTTTTATATGATAACAAAGCTTTTGAAGAGGCAATTAAATACTTTGAATCTGCTCAAATTGCTGATTGGGAGGAGCGAATTTTATATTGTTTTTATAAGTTAGAAAAATTTGATGATTTCAAGAATAAATTGGAAGGCCCTTTAAAACAAAAAAATCACTCACCTTTTTTAGCAACCCTTTCTGCACATTACGCACAAAATTTTAAAATAAAAGATCCTTATAATTTTTGTCCGTC
>JAOHSH010000024.1 GCA_028122555.1 Methylophilaceae bacterium | reverse complement strand
TTACTTATTAACCTTTAATAAAGTATCATTAAACATAATTCATAACGAGATTTATTCATTGATTAACATTAAAAAACCTAACCCATTTGTTCTCGTATCGACTAATCACGGTATGATGATTATCAACAAAAATGATTATAGAGATTATGAATATGAGGGTAGAAATGTTCGTAATGGCGTTGGGCATCAGCTTTTAGAAACAAGTAGCTATGAGCAAACTGAGGTCGATCTTGTTATAGACTTAATTGCTGCTAGAAGAAGGCATCATGGAGACGGTGTGATTGCTATCGATTGTGGGGCTAATATTGGAATACTATCAATAGAGTGGGCTAGATTTATGACAGGATGGGGAAGGGTCATATCTTTTGAAGCACAAGCAAAATTATTTTATGCATTTGCGGGTAATATAGTTCTTAATAATTGTTTGAATATTGATGCATTTCATTCTGCAATTGGAGATAAGGTAGGTAAGATGGCAATTCCAGAGCCTAATTATTTAGTGCCTTCTTCTTATGGAGCTCTAGACCTAGAGGAAAGACCTAATAATATGGATATTGGTCAAAAAATTGATTATAAGAAAACGATCAATGTCGACCTAAAAACAATAGATTCACTTACTTTAGAAAGAGTAGATTTTATTAAAATAGATGTTGAAGGTATGGAAGAATCAGTCCTTGAAGGTGCAAAATTAACTATAAGAAAGTTAAAGCCAATGTTATTTATTGAAGTTTTAAAGTCTAATCCAGATTCAATACGTAAAAAGTTGTCATCTTTAGATTATGAGATATTTCCAATGGGCATGAATTTATTGGCAGTTCATAAGAAAGATCCGACAATAAAAGATATTTCTACTTCTGAAAATTCAATAACAATAAATATAGAATAGCATATGGGAAAAAGTAAGGTAGTAATACCAATTAGAAATATTGATCAGAGTCTCCGACTTTTGCAAGATAACTTACTTACTGATGGCAGTATAAATTTTGATAACGTTAGTTTGGATAGTTTGCTTGAGCAATTACCTATTGACAAACCAATCACCAAGCTTTCACATCCAGAAGTTAGATATGAAGTAACAGATCATTGTAATGCTTCGTGCATTATGTGTCCCAGAGATGAGCATGAGCATGGTCGAGCACATGGAATTATGGATCAAGGTAAATATGAGAAAAGTATTGATGAGATTGTTAGACTTGGAGCAAAAAATATTGTTTTGACTGGTTTTGGAGAGCCTATGCTTGATAAAAAGTTAGAATTGAAAATTGCTTACGCTAAAAAGAAAGGCCTTTTTACCTACATAATATCAAATGGTTCAGTTCTTAATAGTAAGCGCGCTAAGAAAATATTAGAAGCTGGGTTGGATGAAATTCGTATTAGTTTTTATGGTATGGGGTCCGATACATATAATACTGTAATGCAAGGACTTGATTTCGAAACGACTAAGAATGGCCTCTTGAAATTTATTAAACTAAGAGATGAGCAAAATTTTAAGACTAAGATACAAATTTCTTATCTAACACTTCCCGAAAATGAAAAAGATGAAAAATATTTTCGTGAATTTTGGGAGCCTCTAGTAGATGCTATTGAGATTTGGAGACCACATAACTTTGGGGATGGCAGAGATTATCGTGATCGCGTTGAAACTAAAACAACATGCGGAAGACCGGAAACAGGACCATTACAGATACAATGGGATGGTGAAGTTATTCCATGTTGTTATGACTATAATAATAAAATCGTATTAGGTAATGCTTTTGAGCAGCCAGTTCTTGAAATTCTTAATGAGAAAAAATACAGATTACTACGTTATGCTCATAAAGCAGGTCTTTTTAATCTCTTTCCATATTGTGATCAATGTGATCAATTACTTCCTCATTCTGATGCATTAGTTTATTCTAATCGACATAATCTTCCTGCTGAGGAGGCTGTTAAATTATCAAATACAGATTTATATAATCTTGCTGAAGGCAGTGAGATCAACAAAGAGAATTTAAATAATAAATATAAATCTAAAGTTTAATAACAAAAAATTACTAAACATGAATGATACTAAAGAAATTCTTCCTGTACCGTTTTCTAATATGCTAGAAAATTATAATTTAAGTAAAAAAATTATACCTTCAGGTCAAAAAAGTGGTCATTGGGATGTCTTTCCTGAAGATTATGAAAAATCTATAAAAAAAATTGATGCCTGGAAAACTTTTTTGAGAAATCCTCTTTCTTTAGGTTTTAATGACTCTCTTGTTAATTACGATAATGCAAGATTTAGTGAAAATAAGAAATTTAATAATATAGACCCCTGGGAAAAAAGAAAAAAACATGATTATACAAACTTAGTTGACGAGGTTATTTTAGATGCAAAAGAACAAGAAGGGCCTATAAGAGCTGTAAATTTGATCTTCTCCGTATGTGGACCTGATTTTACTATTAACAATCTTGAGACTGAAATAGGCTCACCACAAAAATTTTTAGTAAAATATAAATCAGAAAATTATTATTGTAATATTCATGACTTATCTAACATATATTATTTTTGGCAAATCTCCAGGGTAGCTGATAGATTATTTGAAATAGAGGCTCCCATTATTGCTGAAATTGGTGGTGGTTATGGAGGTATAGTAACAAAAACTAAAAAAAGATACCCAAAGGCACGTTTTATTATTTTTGATCTTCCTGAGCTATTAGCTGTTCAAACCTACTATATTTATAAAACTTTTCCCAACGCAAACATTCTATTTTTAAAAGATATTCTTGAACGAGGTGATAAAATTTTTACCGAAGATTTTGACTTTATTATTCTTCCAGGATGGATGATTGATCAAGTTCCAGATAAATTTATTGATTTAGTAATAAATATGAGATCAATGATGGAGATGTCATTAAGTGTTATTAATTTTTACTTTACACATATACAACGCACAGTTAAAAGTAATGGTTTATTTGCATGCTTTAATCGATACCATAAGAAATCAAACAGTGATGAAGATATTGTTCTTAAAGATTACCCTTTCGATGAATTTTGGAAGCCGATCATTTCTCAAACATCAATTGTTCAAAATCATATACATGACTTAATTATTAAGAGACAAACTGGAAAAAGTGATTTTCACATTCAGGATATGTTAAGGTCCGTACCACCATTTTAATAAATAAAATTTATTTGAATGTTGAGAATTTAAGAATTTTGTAAATATATTTGTGAAAGTTATCTGCACTAATTTAGTTTGTAATACACTTTGACTTAGATTACCATAAGTTGATAAAAAATTAGATAATAGGGTACAGGCTAAAAATGAATAAACATTTCGATTACTTAAAAAAAGAATTTCCAAAAATTTATAAAGATATTGTTCTGCAACATAAGGCAGTCAATAAAGCATTAACTTTTTGTGATGATAAAAATCAATATATTTTATTTACTGGTATGTTTTCGGAAGTAAATGGAGGAAAGGGTATTACTGACGAACTCGAAACCTATCTAGTAAATTTTTTAGCAGATAAATATAAATCTAAAGCTTTTGCAAGAGCTGCTGCATACGTGTTGGAAGATCAAACAACATTTATTGGATATGATTTTAAAAGTATTGATGATGACAAATGGTCGCAACAGAATATTTTTCATTTAGATAATGAAGGAAAGGTAAGCGATGTTGATGAAAATTATACTAATAGCAGCAATGAAAATCACCTATGTCCGTTAGTAGCGTCTTATTTTGAAGATATAGACTTTCCTTCGGACACTAAAGAATTTCTAACTAATTTATATGATCAAGTAAAGCCAAGTTTTCAAATAGTAAAGTTAAAAAAGTAATTTTTATTATTTAGTCCAAGGACGATTACATTTATACATAGTAAATGTTGCTTCACCAGGCTTAGGAGATTTACTTTTAATAATGGTATTTGCTCTAACTGAAACTGCACTATTTTTAGCTAGTTGTAATAAATCTTGATTAATTGCCTCTTCACTTCTTTCAACATATGCAATTTCGGCAAGAACGCTCACGTCCACTTTACCCCTAGAAACACAATCAGCAGGTCTTTCTTTCACTAATAATATTTTTTCTGAACCATCTTTAACATCTACATATTTTGCACAACCATTAATTAATAATATTAGAAATAAGAAAGCATTATTCAAAATTATTTTTTTCATAGACATTTATCATTACTCCATTTTATTTATTGATTTACTCTCTAATTTTTTTGACTTAGATATTTTTTTAGTTGGATCATCAATTGTTCTCAGATAATCTTGATGAGTAGTAAAAAAATCAACATTATATATTTCTTTAATATCTTCTGATGGCACATGCGTAGGAACTACTACTTGTTCACCTTTCTCCCAATTTCCAGGGGTGGTTACATCATATTTTCTCGCCAACTGAAGGGCATCAATTATTCGAATAATTTCATTGAAGTTTCTACCAATGTGTTTAGGGTACGATAGGATCGTCTGTATTGTTTTATCTGGATCAATTATAAATACCGATCTAATTGTAGATTTGTTGGCATCCCCAAATACCCCTTCACTAGGCTCGGCTTTAGGGTGATACATTCCGAAGGCTGTTGCTATCTTCAAATTTTTATCTTCAAGGATTGGATAATCAAGATCAGGTCTTTCCAAACCAGTTGTTATTGTCCCTTTTTTGTCTGTTCTAATTAAATTTTTATACTTATCAATATGAGATACCCACTCTATGTGATCGTTGACATTGTCAGCACTTAAGGTGATGATTTTTGTTTGTCTTTTTTCAAATTCTGGCTGAAGAAATGCTAGCTCAGCTAATTCAGTTGTACAGATAGGGGTAAAGTCCCCAGGATGAGAAAACAAAATCGTCCATTTATTTTCACTCCATTCATGGAAGTTAATATTACCCTTAGTTGATTGAGCAATAAAATTAGGCGCTTTATCACCAATTTGAAGGGCATTAATATTGCCTGAAAGAAAAAGGAGTAATACGCAGCATAATTTTCTAAAGAAACCCATTAAATATTTTCCAATTTAAAATCTGTTAACTCATCTCTTGTTGAGGCGAAAGCGGCAATAGCTTTATCTAAATCTTCTTCGTTGTGTGCTGCTGAGATTTGGGTTCTTATCCTAGCTTTTTCTTTAGGTACAACTGGAAAGAAAAATCCTATTGCATATATACCTTTAGATAATAATTTTTTACTCATTTCTTGAGCTAAATTTGCATCACCTAACATTACTGGTACGATTGGATGATCACCATCATCAACTGAAAAACCAGCTTTTTGCATACCTTTTCGAAAATAATGTGTATTACTTTCTAAGCGATCTCTTAATTCCGTGCTATTACCAATCATTTCAAGGGATTTTAGTGTTGCAGCGCATATAGAAGGAGCTAAGGTATTAGAAAATAAATAAGGTCTTGATTTTTGTCTAAGCATATCAATTATTTCTTTTCTTCCTGATGTGAATCCTCCAGACCCACCACCTAAAGCTTTGCCGAATGTGCTAGTAATGATATCTACTCGATCCATCACTCCTCGATATTCATGAACACCTCGACCAGTTTTGCCCATAAAGCCAGTTGCATGACAATCATCATGATGAACCATTGCATCAAATTCATCTGCAAGATCACAAATTTTATCTAGTTGAGCTATTGTCCCGTCCATTGAGAAGACGCCATCTGTAGTGATTAAGATTCTTCTAGCCCCATTTTTTTTAGCATCAATTAGCTTATCTCTTAGATCAGTCATATTATTATTTTTATAACGATATCGAGCTGCCTTACAAAGGCGAACACCATCTATAATCGAAGCGTGATTAAGTTCATCAGAAATAACTGCATCTTCATTTGTTAAGATTGTTTCGAATAGTCCAGCATTGGCATCAAAACAAGCTGCATACAGAATAGTTTCTTCCATACCCAAGAACTCACTCACTTTTTCTTCTAACGTTTTATGTATTGTCTGCGTCCCACAAATAAATCTAACTGAAGCCAGACCAAAGCCCCATTTGTCATAACTAGCTTTTGCAGCATCTATAATTTCATGGTTGTTAGCTAAACCTAAATAATTATTAGCACACATATTAATTACTGTGCTGCCATCACTTAAAGTAATTTCGCTTTTTTGATCTGAGCTAATATACCTTTCTGTTTTCCATAGACCAGCAGATTTAATATCATCTAGATCACTTACCATACTTTGTCTTGTAGATTTAAAACTCATTAAATATCCTTATTAAATTATGATTCCCAATTTAGAATAACTTTTCCAGACTTACCTGATCTCATCACATCAAAGCCTTCCTGGTAATCCTTGTAACTATAACGGTGGGTTATCATTTTTTCTAAGGGTAAACCACTTTGAACCATCATCGATCCTTTATACCAAGTTTCAAAAATTTCTCGCCCATAAATACCTTTTATAGTAAGTCCTTTAAATACTACATTATCCCAATCAATTCCTGATCCTGCTGGCATAATTGCAAGCATTGCAATGCGACCACCGTTTATCATTTTACTAAGCATGTCAGAAAAAGCTGTTGGTGAGCCAGACATTTCCAACCCAACATCAAATCCTTCAAAAATTCCTAAGGAATTCATTAAATCTTCTGTTATCGAAGCTTCTTTTACATTAACTGTAATAACTTTTGGTAAGATTTTTTTTATTAAATCAAGGCGATATTGATTAATGTCTGTAATCACAATATTTCTTGCACCTGCATGGTTTGCAACCATTGCTGACATCATGCCAATTGGCCCAGCACCCGTTATAAGGACATCTTCACCAACCATATTAAAGGATAGAGCTGTATGAACAGCATTACCATATGGGTCAAAACAAGCTAACAAGTCCGTAGATATTTCTCGACTAGGCTTAAATATATTTTTTGCAGGCACAGATAAGTATTCTGCAAAAGCACCTTCGCGATTTACTCCAACACCAATTGTATATGGACACAAATGTGGCTTTCCTGCCAAACAATTTCGACAACGACCACAGGTTATATGACCTTCACCTGATACTATATCTCCAATCTTTAGATCTGAAACATTTGAACCAAGCTCTACAATTTCTCCAGCATATTCATGCCCAGTTATCATTGGAACGGGTATTGTTTTTTGAGCCCATTCATCCCAATTGTAAATATGGATATCTGTTCCACAAATAGCAGTTTTTTTAATTTTAACCAGTACATCATTATTGCCAACTTCTGGCTCAGGCATATCTTCCAACCATATTCCTTCTTTTGCATGTCTTTTTACTAAAGCTTTCATTAATTCCCCATTAAATGGTTACATTAGAAATTTCTATGAGTTACCATTTTATTTAATTAAAAATAAAATGATAGTAATATCTTTTGAATAATTTAAAGTATTATTTGAACCAAATTATGTATTTAGTGACCTATAACTTATGAATTCAATTATAAAAAATATAATACCTTTTATTCTATGTGTTTTTTGTGTTTTTTCAATCCCAAAAAGCTGGGCTTTGGAAAATTATGTTGGTGAGCTATTTAAAACTGACAAGCCTATCTCTTTGTATACTGCGACTCAAGCAATAAAAGATGAAACAAATAAATCTATTTTCTGGCAAGTAACTGATCTTGAAGGTAAAGAGCATTATTTGTTTGGAACGATCCATACAGACGATAATCGGGTATCAAATTTTGACCCTATTGTTTTTGAAAAGTTAAAAGAAATTGATATTTTTGTTATGGAAGCTGATGAGATTATTGATAGATCAATTCTTCATACTGACCCAAAATTATATAT
>JAOHSH010000023.1 GCA_028122555.1 Methylophilaceae bacterium | reverse complement strand
TTGATGTTGTATGGAACTGAAACAGGTAAAATAAGACTCCCTGATGATTTTATTTTAAAACTACTCTTAATTTTTTTTGATAGCTCTTCTGTCTCTGAAAATAACTTAATACGCCCTTGATTTACTAATTCTGAAAATATTAATAATATAGATCCTGGTAAATTTTCTAAAAAACATATATCGTGAATTCGAATCACAGTAGTAAAATTTAAGGAGATTTTTTTTTCATTGTATATATATGTTATCAAAGCTATTTCTAGCCTTCTAGCTGATGGTACTATCATTTTTTGTATTTTTTTTAATTCTTTCCGCTTTAAGACATTAATTAAGATATCTCCTGATTCATAAATATATTCGATTAACTCTTTACCTTCATCTTCTAAATTTAGCTTTGGTAATTTTGGAATTAACTTATTATCAAATGGCATATCATTTTTATTTATTCCTTTACATGCAATTACTATTGATTTTTTATTTCCTATTAATTCATTAATTGCATTTATTTGAGTTCTTTCATGTCCAATTGCAGAAAAAAGCCTTCTCTCTAAAATTATTATCCTTTTATCCATTTTTTTTTGTTGTTTTAAATTGATATGAATTAAATAAATTATTTTTTATCCAAACAGCACATTTTTCAGCCTCATTTGGAAAAATTTTTAATTTATTTTTGTTTTGAAAGTTCTGATCTCGATCATAAAATATCCAACCTTCTTTTTTTAAAATCTTAAGTGCCTCTCTTCTTCGATTCCCTTTATTATTTTTTAATTCCAAAATTCCCACTAACTGACCTGAAGTTAATGATTCAGAAATCATTGATATTGAATCTTCTGTGATCCATGAAAATTTTGCTTTGTTCATTTTTACTATTACCCAATTTTTCTTTTGCTCTTTTGTATTGATGATTCTTAAATTCTTCTTAAGCTCTTCCTTATGTTCATCTAGTTTTAGTAAAAAATCTATTGGAGTTCTTCTTGAAGTAGTTAAGTCAAAATCTATTTTTGGGTTATTAAGAACTAATTGCTTTATTTGCTTCACAATATAATCAGTATCCCAAATAAAGTTTCTTGAAATTCCTCCAATTAAAATTAAACCTTTTTTTGGATTTTTCTTGTCTCTTTTTTTAATGTCGCATAAAGCTCCCTTGGTTTTATAAACTAAACCTTTTCCATGATATTGATCGTGTTCAGGAATAATACAAAGATCAAACCAATGAACTGGAAAACTTGGTTTCATGATTAATACAGATTTTCCACCAAATATAGCTTTGATTATTAAAATACTCAAATGTACATCATGGCCAACTCCTATTATTAAATCTGGCCTAGGGAGTTTCTTTAAGTATTTTATTTTGGTTAGAAATGTAAAAAGAATCCCAGTGGTAAAAATATCAAAAGACTTTATTTTAATTTCTTGCTTTAAAAAATTTCCTAAAGCTAAAGATTGTTTCTCATGGCCTATCTTTCCATCAACAAAGCGCCACACAATAATTTCTTTTTTTATTTTCATATTTTTGATTCTACCAATAAACTATTTATTATTTCTGCAGATTTTGGAGCCATAGTTATCCCATATCTAAAATGACCAGAATTTATATACACATTTTCATATTTAATATCTTTGCCAATAATTGGAATATTATTTTTGGTTCCTGGTCTAAATCCTACCCAATGGTTTTCTACCAAAATATTTTTTAGTGCAGGAATGACCTGTTCTGCTTTTTTCTTAAGGTAATTTAATGAGTCAGACTTAATTTCTTTATCAAATCCAACTTCTTCAACTGTGCTTCCAGCAATTATTACCCCATCCTTTCTTTGTAAGACATAAAACCCATCAAAATAAAGAATATGATTTATTTTTAATGATGAAGCTTTATATTGAATCATTTGACCTCTAATTGGATAAATTATATTTTTGTATTCTGGTCTGATCATTGAAACCCATGCTCCGGAAGTAACTAAAAAATAATCCGCTTCAACTGGATCACCTTTTTTTGTCCCCCATTTATTTAATATTTTTTCTTTATTATTAATTTTACAAAGTTCCGTATTCTCAACAACATCGATTCCTATTTTATTAATATACAAGCTTATTGCTTTCATTAGCCGTGGCGGTCTTATCTGAGCTATGAAGGGAAATAAAATAGCAGATGATTTGTTAAATGTTGAATTTTTAATTTCATAACTATTTTTTTTAGACCATTTTTGAATTTCTTCTAAGTTTTTTGGTTCTATGAGCTTCATACCAGTTTTAAAAAATTCTGGGTCTACCCCTGTCTCTTGAACTAGTTTTTTTGAAAATTCTTCATAAAATTTAGATGAACTTTCGCATAAGCTATATACTTCTGAGGAATAAGCCCATGGCATTAGTGGAAATAAAATACCTGCACCGGCCCATGATGATTCTTCACCGATTTTATTTTTTTCTACGATAACAACTGCAAAGCCACTCTCTCTTAATTTAATTGCCGAAAGACATCCAATAATTCCTCCACCAATAATTGCAATTTTCTTACTCAATTTATTACTCACCGGTAATAGAAAATTTTTCAAATTCAATTAAATCTCTTGGTAATCCTAAAACTACTATTACATCTCCTTTCGAAACCTTAATATCTGATCGTGGTTCAATATCTTCCAACATGTTTGGTCTTCTTAAATGCTGTATTTCGATATTAAATTTATCGAATAATATTTGATGGATTTGTTTACCCAATAAATAATGATTTTCTTTAATCTCAATTGAATGAAGCTGTAATTGATCTTGGCCTTGTAAGTCATCACTTGCTTCAGCAGAGCCCATAAAATAACCTCGAAATATTTTATATCTTTCATTTCTAAAAGCACGTATTTTCCTAATCACTCTTGCTAATGGCACATTTAATATAACCAGGGCATGGGATGCTAACATTAAGCTACTTTCCAATACTTCAGGAACTACATCTGTAGCACCAGCATCTTGAAGCTGTTCAATTGATGATTCATCACGAGTTCTCACTACTACTGGTAAGTCTGGGTATATTTCTCGGATTACATTTAATACCTTTAATGAAGATCTATCGTCTGAATAGGCTATTACTAAAGCGTTTGCTCTTTCAATGCCTGCTGCTCTTAAAACAACTCTTCTACTAGCATCTCCATACATTACCTTTTCCCCTGCATTCGCAGCATCATTCACACGATTTAAGTCCATATCAATTGCAATAAATGAAATATTTTCTTCTTTGAGAAATCGTCCTAAATACTGCCCCCCTCTTCCATAGCCACATATAATTACATGATCACTAAAATCCTCACTAGATGCTTCTATTTTTTTAACTAATCTTTCACTATTTTTTGAGTACTCTTTTGATATGTACCTGGCAATACGGCCATTAAAAGGAATAATGAAGGAAGCAAATAACATTGATAATAAGCATACTGATAAAATAATTTGAAGTAAGTCTCCAGAAATTAGATTTTGCTCTTGTCCTAATGCCAGAATTACTAAACTAAATTCACCTGCTTGTCCTAAAATGATACCCGACCTAATTCCTACACCTAATTCATACTTAAATAACTTAGCTAAATATGTTATGACCGTCGCTTTAAAAATAGTGTAAACAAAAAATAATAAAAATATTGTAATGAAATATCTAATGAAGACTTCTATATTAAGCATCATGCCTATACTAATAAAAAAAAGTCCCAATAAAATATCTCTAAAAGATGCTATGTCAGATTCAACTTGATATCGATATCTTGTTTCAGAAATTAACATACCAGCAAGAAACGCTCCTAAGGCGTAAGATAAACCGGTTAACTTTGTAACGTAAGCAAAAATAAGTGTGATCATTAGAACATTAAGTACAAATAATTCTCTTGATTTTTGTTTCGCAACTATTCCAAACCAAAAGTTCATCACAGGTTGACCAACTCTAAAGAGGATAAATAGTAAAATTATAATTTTGAATAATGAGATCCATAATAAACTATATAGATCGATAACCTGTGAATTAAAAACTGGAATTAAAATTAAAACTAGAATTACAGCTATATCTTGAAATAATAAAATACCAATAGATAGCTGACCATGACGACTATTAAGATCAATTCTTTCCATCAATATTTTTGATACAATTGCAGTCGATGACATCGTTAATGCTGAACCAATAATAAATGCTGCTGCAAGATCTAACCCAAGAAAAGTTGAAAATATCATTGTTGTAGCTAATGTAATTGCAACTTGAGCTCCTCCTAGTCCAAATAAAATATGTCGCATAGAGTTTAATTTAGGTAAACTAAACTCCAAACCAATAGTAAACATAAGAAATACAATCCCAAACTCAACAAAATGTCTACTAGATTCAGAATCAGGCAGAACACCAAGCGCAAAGGGTCCTAAAACCAAACCCACAACAAAATAAGCTATCATAGGTGGTAATCTTAAATATCTAAAAAGCGCCACCATAAGAACGGAGCTAACTAATAAAAGAATAATTAATTGGATTGATTCAAACATAAATTATATGCAATTTCATATATAACTTTATTCTACTATCAAACCCTTTTATACTTATAAAATAAATATATTTTTGAAGAAAACTTATGAATAAAAATTCAGAGCAGATTGTTAAGCTTGCACAACAAGTTCTCAATATTGAGGCTGAAGAAATTCTTAAAGCAAGTAAGAGTATTTCTAATAACTTTACTCAAGTAGTAAATGAAATCTTTGAATCTAGGGGGAGAATTGTTGTAAGCGGTATGGGTAAATCTGGTCATATTGCAAGAAAAATTGCTTCAACTTTTGCAAGCACTGGTACCCCAGCTTTTTTTATGCACCCTGGCGAAGCAAGTCATGGGGATCTAGGTATGATTATGAAAGAAGATATTGTCATATTTTTTTCTAATTCCGGTCAGAGTGATGAACTAATATCAATCTTACCCACAATAAAAAGAATAGGAGCAAAGATTATTAGTATTTCAGGTAATCCTAATTCAGATTTGGCCAAACAAAGTAATATTCATATAAGTGCTGCTGTTACAAAAGAGGCTTGTCCTTTGGGTTTAGCTCCAACAGCAAGCTCAACTGTTTCATTAGCTTTGGGTGATGCTATTGCTTTATGCGTATTGGATTTAAGAGAATTTACTGCTGAAGATTTTGCTAAGTCCCACCCGGGTGGAAATTTAGGTAACAACATTTTAATAAAAGTTAAAGATATTATGCGTATTGGTCAGAAGATCCCATCGATTAATATGAAATCTTCTTTAAAGCATGCAATTGAAGAGATTTCAAACAAAAAAGTAGGGTTTACCGCAATAGTTGATAACGAAAATAAATTAATGGGTATCTTAACAGATGGAGATCTAAGAAGAGCTTTGCTTAATAAAAGAAATATTGACTCGTCAATAGAGGAATGTATGACAAAAAATCCTATTACTCTTAATGGTTCTGAGATGGCTGTTGAAGCAGTAAATATAATGGAGAAATTCAAAGTCAATTGTTTCCTCATAACTGACGACAATAAAAAAGTAATAGGAATGTTAAATATAAATGATCTTTTTGAATCAAAAGTGATTTAGAGCCCATATGGCTAATAAACTTTCATCAATTTTTGTATTATTTCTTATTTTAATAATCGCTTCTATTACTTATTGGCTTAAAATCGAAGTCGAAAAAGAGCTATTAATTAAAGAAAACAATAGTATAAGTGGACCTAAATTTTACTTAAGAAAATTTAATAGCGTACAAACCAAAAAAAATGGTGATGTTAAATTTAAAATAAGCGCAAAAAGTATGGAGCAATTTGATTATGCTGAGTATGCTATTTTGGATAAACCATATTTTACAAAATATCGAAATAGTAAACCTTATTCATATATAAAAAGTAATAAAGGAAAAGTAATAAGTGGTGGTGATGAGTATTTATTTTCAGATAATGTTGTTCTAACTAGAGTTGAAACAAAGAAAAAGAAGGAGATGAAGCTTTTTACCGATCAATTAGATATATTACCTAATCTGAATATCATTCTAACAAAAAAACCAGTAAAGATAATTCAAGAGCCAAGTATAGAGATTTATGGTGTGGGAATGAAATATGATAATCAAGAAGGGGTTGTAAAGCTATTAAGCGATGTCAGAGTTCACTATGATAATCCAAGAAAAAAATCTAAAATCAACTAAATATAATTTTATTGTAGTTTGTATTCTAACAATACTATTATCTATACCTTCTATAACTTTTTCAGAAGAAGCAGATAGGGATAAAGCAATTGAAATTGAATCAGATACAATGACTGTAGATGATGCAAAAAGTATTAGTATATACAAAGGTGATGTGATATTGACTCAAGGAACACTAATTATTAGAGCAAATGAATTAACGGTTCGGGAGGACAGTCAAGGCTTCCAACACAGTACCGCCATTGGTAAGCCAACAACCTTTAAACAAAAAAGAGAGGGACGTGATGATTATATAGAAGGGCGTGCAGAGAGAATAGAATATGATGGTCATATGGATAAAGTTCATTTATACAGTGGAGCCTCAGTTAAAAGAGGAAATGATACGGTTTTTGGTGACTATATAATGTACGATACAAACGCAGAATTTGCGCAAGCACTTTCTGGAAGTACTAAAGATGAAGATGGTAATGAAGTTAAAAAGGGTAGAACTCGAGCAATTATTAAACCAAAAAAAGATAACTAATTAGTATGTCAGAATTAATTATTCAAAATATTAAAAAGACTTATAAAAAAAAGGCTGTAGTGAAAGATATTTCCCTTAGGATTTCAAGTGGGGAAGTAATTGGTTTATTGGGGCCAAATGGTGCCGGAAAAACTACATCTTTTTATATGATTGTTGGTTTGATACCTTCAGAACATGGAATGATAAAAATTGATAATCATAACTTAACAAAAATGCCCATACATAGCAGATCTAAACTTGGGATCTCTTATTTACCTCAGGAACCTTCAATTTTTAGAAAAATGACAGTTTCTGAGAATATTTTATCTATCTTAGAGCTCAGTAAAAATTCAAAAAAACAAAATATTGAACGCCTAGAACTACTTTTAAATGAATTAAGTATAGTTCATATACGAAATAATACTTCGATTAGCTTATCAGGTGGAGAAAGACGAAGAGTAGAAATTGCAAGATGCCTAGCAACAAATCCAAAATTTATTTTATTAGATGAGCCTTTTGCAGGAATTGATCCAATTGCAGTTATTGATATTCAAAAAATTATTAAGAACTTGGCATCAATGGGTATTGGCATATTAATTACTGATCATAATGTTAGAGAAACTCTTGGGATATGTAATAGGGCTTATATTGTTAACCAAGGAAAAATTTTTGCTTCAGGTAAACCAAGAGATATAGTAACTAATCAAGATGTTATAGATATATACCTTGGTAAGGACTTTATTCTATAAAATATGAAATTAAGCTTTAATCTTAAACTATCACAATCATTAAAACTCACTCCCCTTTTACAGCAATCAATAAAATTACTTCAGGCATCGCAATCAGAATTAAATCAATTAATAGAAGATTACGTCAATGATAATATTTTTTTAGAATTAGAAGAAAATATAGAAAATAATTTATCTGCCCAACCAAGCTTCAATAGCTCAAAAGAAATATCTTTTAAGAATGATTATTCTTATGAGGTATTTGATTCTGAAATAAAGAATCAAACATTAAAGGAGTATTTAATTGAAAATTTAAGTATTCTTTCATTTTCTGATAGAGATCAAATTATTTTATTAATATTAATTGACTCAATTGACGATGATGGTTATTTAATAGAGCCTCTAGAAAAAATTTTAGAAATCATTCCTTTTGAACCTAAAGCAGAGGTAAAAGAATTACAAAATATTTTAAAACTTATACAAAATTGTTCTTCCCCTGGAATTGGTGCAAGAAATTTATCAGAGTGTTTGTCCTTACAATTAAAAATAATCAAAGGAGAAACAAAATTAATTAATATTGCAGACAGAATATGTAATGAATCTCTTAACATTTTAGGAAATAAAAATTACAAAGTACTTAAACAAAATTTAAATTGTAATGATGAAGAGCTAAGCGAAGCAATAAAGCTAATAAAGAGTCTTAACCCTAAACCAGGTCAAGTATTTCAAAGAATCAAGCCCCAAGATTTTATAAAGCCAGATACTAAAGTGCAAAAGTTGAATAATAATTGGGAGGTGAGCTTAGTTGAGGATAATTTTTCAAAGCTTAAAATAAATGATAATTATAAAGAAATTATAGACAAAGAATCAGATAAATTTGATAAAGAATCTAAAGATAAGCTTCAAGAAGCAAAATGGTTAATAAAAAACTTAAGGGATAGATCTATTACGATTCTTCGTGTTTCAAGAGCAATTATGAAAAAACAAAATGATTTTCTTGATAATGGTAAACTTTTATTAAAGCCATTAATTCTTAAAAATATTGCGGAAGAGCTTGATTTACATGAATCTACCATATCAAGAGTTACATCAAATAAGTTTATATCTACTCCACATGGTATATTTGAACTTAAATATTTTTTTGGCTCAGCAATTAAAAATCATGATGGAAATGATCACTCATCAAAAGCAATTATTTTTAGGATAAAAGAACTTATAAAAAATGAAAATGCAAGTAACCCCTATTCTGATGAACAATTATCAATATTGCTTATGGATGAAGGTATTAATATTGCAAGGAGAACGATTGCTAAATATAGAATCGCTTTGAAGATTCTTCCTTCTAACCAAAGAAAAAATAAATAAATTATAGGAGTATTATGAATTTAAATATTATTGGT
>JAOHSH010000022.1 GCA_028122555.1 Methylophilaceae bacterium | reverse complement strand
ATACCATGCCTCTGAATTACTTTCTTCTTTCTTTATCCAGTTCTTAGTAACTAGAAATAAATCATCCCAATTTTCTTTAACTTTTGGAATAGCAATTTGCAAGAAAAATGGTTTTTTATTTTCATCCTCTTCCCATAAGGCTTTACCTTTTACTAAAAATTTCTTTTCTTTATCTTGTTTTCTTACTTCTTTTAGCCAATCAATTGGCATTGCATAGTAGGACCCATAACCTGTTGTTTTAAATGTATTAATTCCAACTAAATTTCCTTTCATATCAAATAAACCACTCCCACTTGCACCAAGTCTAAATTTTGCCGAGCTCAATATAATTTTTCCATTATCATATTCGTAAGTAGAAACTACGTAACCACCAGATGTTAATGGAACTGGTGCTCCATTAGAGTGACCAATAGCAGCTAAAGCTTGACCCTTTACTAAATTTTTACTGCTGCCGATTGGTATTGGTTTACCCTTTAAATTGTGAATATTAAGTAGACATAAATCGTGCCAAGTATCAATTCTTATATCAGTAATAGAATAACTATCCTCACCTTGTGAGATCCAAGGAGCTTTCGTTCTTCTTAAAACATGACAATTAGTTATCACTTCACCTTTACCAACAATTACTCCAGAACCATAAGCAAGACTCCCACTTTCTGTATAACCCCGAACCATAACTATTGAGCCAAAAGCTTTCAATAAAGCTGAGCGATCAAAAGAATGTGTAATGGAAGTGTGTAATAGTAAAGCTAGTAAAATAAAATATTGTTTCATATAAAGGTTAGCCCTAATTAAAATAAGTTGATATAACTCGACTTATTTTATCTATTAAAGTTCTCAAACTGTTAAAATAAGTCTTTTGTCCAGACCATAAACTTTGAAACAAAAATTTCCAGATAGCCCGTTTGAATTATATCAGCCATTTATGCCTGCTGGCGACCAACCTAAAGCCATAGAAGAGCTAACTAACGGTATCGACGCGGGTGAAAAATTTCAGACGCTTCTTGGGGTTACTGGTTCTGGTAAAACTTATACAATCGCTAATGTTATAGCAAAAACAGGTAGACCTGCAATTGTTATGGCTCCTAATAAAACTCTTGCGGCCCAACTTTACTCTGAATTCAAGGAATTTTTTCCAAATAATTCTGTTGAATATTTTGTATCTTATTACGATTATTATCAACCAGAAGCATATGTTCCAGGTCGAGATGTCTTTATTGAAAAAGATTCAAGCATCAATGATCATATTGAGCAAATGAGACTTTCAGCAACTAAAGCACTATTAGAAAGAGATGATTCTGTCATTATTGCAACAGTATCAGCTATTTATGGAATTGGAGATCCTGTTGATTATCAAGGTATGGTTTTGTATATTCAAGTCGGGGAAAAATTATTGCAAAGAAATATAATTTTAAGATTACTTTCTATGCAATACACGCGTAATGATTTTGATTTTTCACGAGGTTGTTTTAGAGTTCGTGGAGATATTATAGATATTTTCCCCGCTGAAAACTCTGAAACTGCCATTCGTGTAAGCTTATTTGATGATGTTATTGAATCAATTACCGCTTTTGATCCATTAACAGGTCAATTGTTTGACAAAGTTAAACGTTTTACTATTTATCCATCTAGTCATTACGTTACCCCAAGGGATAGTACTTTAAGAGCAATCGAATGCATAAAAATTGAGTTAGCAGAAAGAACTAAAGAGTTTATAAGTCAGGGTAGATTGGTTGAAGCGCAACGCATAGAGCAGAGAACAAAGTTTGATATCGAAATGTTAAATGAGATTGGATTTTGTAAAGGTATTGAGAATTATTCGCGACATTTATCTGGAAGAAAAGAGGGTGCACCAGCACCAACCTTACTTGATTACCTTCCAAATAATTCAATAATGATTATTGATGAAAGTCATGTAACAATTCCCCAAATAGGTGGAATGTCAAAGGGTGATAGAGCAAGAAAAGAAAATCTTGTTAATTATGGTTTTCGTTTACCATCCGCACATGATAATAGACCTTTAAAATTTGAGGAATTTGAAGCAGTAATGCGGCAATGTATTTTTGTAAGTGCAACACCTGCGGATTATGAAGCCACTCATTCAAAAATAATTATTGAACAAGTTGCTCGTCCAACTGGTTTGATTGATCCAGAGATTATTGTTAAACCTGCTGATAGTCAGGTTGACGATTTATTAGGCGAAATAAAAAAAAGAGTAGATTTAGAGGAGAGAGTTTTAGTA
Source organism: Methylophilaceae bacterium (assembly GCA_028122555.1). Lineage (GTDB taxonomy): Bacteria > Pseudomonadota > Gammaproteobacteria > Burkholderiales > Methylophilaceae > BACL14. The sequence continues at coordinate 6,820 of JAOHSH010000022.1, read as the reverse complement.
ACTACATTAACAAAGAGAATGTCAGAAGATCTAACTGATTATTTAACTGAGCATTCTATCAAAGTAAGATACTTGCATTCTGAAATTGATACGGTTGAAAGAGTAGAGATTATTCGTGATTTGAGAATTGGCAAGTTTGATGTTGTAGTTGGTATTAATCTTCTCAGAGAGGGTTTGGATATACCAGAGGTTTCTTTAGTTGCTGTTCTAGATGCTGATAAAGAAGGATTTCTAAGATCTGAGCGATCATTGATTCAGACTGCTGGGAGAGCAGCAAGAAATCTCAATGGGCAAGTAATTTTTTATGGTAATAAAACTACGAAAAGTATGAAAGCTGCAATCGACGAAACACAAAGACGAAGAGAAAAGCAAATAAAATTTAACTTAGATAATAATATCACTCCTGTTGGTATTGTAAAAAAAGTGAAAGATATTATTGAAAGTCTTGAAGATGTTGAAGAACATAAAAAAGAGCAGGCTTTAAGAAAAGAGAATAGAAAGTATGAGGATTTAACTGAGCCTGAGATGATAAAAGAAATAACTAAATTAGAGAAGTCGATGCAAGTTGCTGCTAGAAATTTAGAATTTGAAAAAGCTGCAAATATTAGAGATCAGGCTAAATATTTAAAAGAGAAAATATATGGCACAAATATTAAAGACAGAATTTAATTTAATAAATGTCATTGATTTTATTACAAAAAACAATATAATACATATTCTTTAAATCCTTGCTTCACAACAATATAGTTGGAAGCTATAACCATAGGGAGTTTTATGAGACATTACGAGCTCGTATTTATAGTTCATCCTGATCAAAGTGAACAAGTTCCAGCTATGATCGAAAAATATCAAGCATTAGTAAAATCAAGTAAAGGCTCTATTCATCGCTTAGAAGATTGGGGTAGACTTCAGCTTGCATATCCAATTCAAAAAATTCATAAAGCTCATTACGTTTTAATGAATATTGAGTGTAATTTAGAAACTTTAGCTGAGCTTGAGCATACATTTAAATTTAATGATGCAATCATTCGTCATCTTCTTTTTGGAACAAAAAATGCAGTGACTTCACAATCACCAATGATGAGAGAAGAAAAGTCTAAATCACTAGTTGGCGATGAAAAAATTGAAAAACCTGCAAATGAAAAAGTAGTTGAAAAACCTGCAAATGAAAAAGTAGTTGAAAAACCTGCAAAAGAAGAAGTAGTTGAAAAACCTGCAAAAGAAAAAGCAGTTAAAAAACCTGCAAAAGAAAAAGCAGTTAAAAAACCTGCAAAAGAAAAAGAGGGAGAATAAAAAATGGCTAGAGATATGTATAAAAGAAGACGTTACTGCAGATTTTCTGCTGAAGGTATCGACGAAGTTGATTATAAAGATGTCAGTCTCTTAAAAGATTTTATTACTGAAAATGGTAAGCTAATACCAGCTAGAATAACCGGGACAAAATCTAGATATCAAAGACAACTAACAACTGCCGTTAAGCGTGCAAGATTTTTAGCCCTCTTACCATTTACTGACAAACATTAAGGAGTTTTTATGGAAATTATTTTATTAGAAAAAATCATAAATCTTGGTGAATTAGGTGAAATAGTAAATGTAAAAGATGGTTATGGTAGAAATTTTTTAATACCCCAAGGAAAAGCCAAAAGAGCAACTGAATCAAATAAAGCAGAATTTGAAGTGAAGCGAGTAGAGATAGAGAAACAGCAAGCTGCACTATTAAAATCTGCACAGAAAAGATCTAAAGCTCTTGATGGTATTGTATTAGAAATCAAACAAAAATCAGGAATGGATGGAAAACTTTTTGGCTCAGTTAGTAATGTTGACATTGTTGAGGCTTTAGTTAATAAAGGTCACGAGGTTGTTAAGTCGGAAATTAGAATGCCTGATGGACCAATAAAGAATGCTGGTGAGCATATAATCAATTTAAATCTTCATCAAGAGATTAATGTAGAAATAAATGTAAATGTAATTGGTGAAGAATAAATAAATTTATTTCAATTTTTTAAGCTGCCAATAGGGCAGCTTTTTTTTTATTGGTTATAATCATATTATGGCTGACGATCAAATTAAAAACTTAAAATTACCCCCTCATTCTATTGAGGCTGAACAATCATTACTAGGTGGTTTGTTAATAGATAACGCAGCACTAGATCAGGTTGCTGACACCATATCTTCAAAAGACTTTTATAGAGCAGATCATCGCTTAATATTTGTACATATCAATAATCTTATTAATGCAAGCGACCCTGCTGATGTAATTACTGTTGCAGAGTCTTTAGAAAAAAATTCTGAGCTAGCTTCAACTGGAGGAATTGCATATCTTGGCAGTCTTGCAGAAAATATGCCTTCAGTTGCTAATATTCGTGGCTACGCAAAAATTATTCGTGATAATTCAATTTTACGAAACTTAATTACTGTAGGATCAGATATAGTTGAAGGTGCATTTTTACCAAAAGGTAAGGATGCACAGCAATTATTAGATGAAATGGAAGCTAAATTATTTGCTATTGCTGAATCTGAGAGTAATAGATTAGGTTATAAAGATTTTCAAACTGTCGTAGCTCAAGTTGTAAGAGATCTTGAAGCAAGAGGTCAAAATCCAGGGACTGTAACTGGCCTATCAACTGGATTTACTGATTTAGATAACTTAACTACTGGTCTTCATGGTGGTGAATTAATAATTGTTGCTGGAAGACCATCTATGGGTAAAACTGCATTAGCTATGAATATTGCAGAAGCTTGCGGAGTAGATCAAAATAAAGCAGTAGCTATATTCTCAATGGAGATGGGTTCCGAACAAATAGTCACAAGACTACTTGGTGCTGTATCTAAAGTTGATCAGCAAAAAATGCGAACTGGGAAAATGGATGAAGATGATTGGGCAAAAGTCGCTGATGGCTTAGGTAGGCTTAATGAGGCACCCCTATTCATTGATGAAGGATCAGCACTAAATTCTTATGAGCTTAGGGCCCGTGCAAGAAGATTGCATCGCTCAGCTGAGGATGGTTTAGGGCTAATAGTTGTTGATTATATTCAGCTTATGTCAGCCTTAGGAGGACAACAAGGTGAAAATCGGGCTACAGAAATCTCGGAAATTTCTCGTTCATTAAAATCGCTTGCCAAAGAGCTAAATGTACCAGTTGTAGCTTTATCTCAACTTAATAGGAATGTTGACAGCCGACCAGATAAAAGGCCTCAAATGTCAGATTTAAGAGAATCTGGAGCTATTGAACAAGATGCAGATGTAATAATGTTTATATATCGTGATGAAGTTTATAATCCAGATTCAGCTGATAAAGGTATTGCTGAAATAATTTTAGCTAAACAACGAAGTGGACCAATTGGGACAGTCAAGCTAACTTGGGTCGGTGAATTTACACGATTTGAAAATTATGCCAATCCAGGATACGATTCTCCGGGCTATTAAATTAAATGCGACCACTTAAAGCAACAATTAATCACCAGGCTCTATTAAGTAACTTTAAATATATAAAAAAAGTAGCAAATCAAAGTAAGGTTATGTCTGTATTAAAAGCAAATGCTTACGGGCATAATTTAATAGATGTTGCCAAAACATTAAAAAAATCAGACGGTTTTGCAGTGCTTTCAATAGATGAAGCCATACAGCTTAGAAAAAATAACTTTGATCAGACTATACTTCTTTTGGAAGGCTTCTTTGGAAAAGAAGAAGTTAATATTGCTTCAGAATTAAAGATTAATGTAACTGTTCATAATCAAAGACAAATTGATTTAATTAATCAATCAAAACCAATCACCCCGATTAATATTCATTTAAAAATTAATACAGGTATGAATAGGCTTGGATTTATGCCAGATGAAATAAGTTATCTACTCGAAGAATTTAATAGTAACCCATATATTGGAGATATTATTTTAATGACTCATTTTTCTACTGCTGATGAAAAAAAGGGAATAAAGGAACAGCTTAGTGTTTTTAACTTTATTGCTGATAATTACAATTATCCTGCATCAGTTGCTAATTCCGCAGCTCTTATTAGATATCCTGAGTCTAGATTAGATTGGGTTCGGCCAGGTATTATGCTCTATGGCCTTTCTCCATTTGAAAATAAAACTCCTAAAGATTTAGATTTAATACCAGCGATGTCATTAACCTCAGAAATAATTGCTGTTCAAGATATTAAAGCTGGAGGATCAGTTGGATATGGATTTGATTTTAAGGCAAATAAAGATATGAAAATAGGAGTAGTAGCTTGTGGTTATGGTGATGGCTACCCTAGGCATGCTAAAAAAGGAACCCCTGTTGCTATAGACGGACATCTTTCTTCTTTAGTAGGTCGTGTATCAATGGATATGTTATATGTTGATATTACAAAAATACCAAGTGCTGATATTGGTTCAAAGATAGAATTATGGGGCGAGCAAATTTTTGTAGATTCTGTTGCTCAATTTTCAGGTACGGTTGGTTATGAGTTAATTTGTGCTATTTCAGCTTCTCAAAGGGTTCCCTTAAGGAATATTAATGCCCAAAAATAAAATTATATATCAATGTACAGAGTGTGGTGGTCAGTCCACTAAGTGGCAGGGGCAATGTCCTCATTGTTTGAAATGGAACACATTAGTTGAGAGCCTTGTAGAGACTAAAAGTGTAAAAAGATATGCTTCTTTAGCAAAATCTAATGAATTAACAAAATTAAATGAAGTTGAAACGATAGACATTCTAAAAAGAAAAACAAAGATATCAGAGTTTGACCGCGTTTTAGGCGGTGGATTTGTTCCTGGAGGAGTTATCTTATTAGGCGGTGATCCTGGAATAGGTAAGTCAACAATATTAATTCAGGCTTTATCAAAAATAACACAAGATCCAAGCAAACCCTGCAATGTTGTTTACATTAGTGGTGAGGAATCTTCACAACAAATTGCTATGAGAGCAAAGCGTTTGGAACTTGAAGTCTCAGATATTTCAATTTTATCTGAAATCAATCTAGAGAAAATTATTAAAACTATTGAAAAAAATAAACCTAATGTAGTTGTGATTGATTCAATTCAAACAATCTATGCTGAAGAGATTACTTCAGCGCCTGGCTCAGTAACACAAGTTAGAGAGTGTTCAGCTCAACTCACAAGAATTGCTAAACAATTAGATATTACAATGATTCTTGTTGGGCATGTTACAAAAGAAGGGACTTTAGCTGGCCCAAGAGTTTTAGAACATATTGTTGATACAGTTCTTTATTTTGAGGGTGACCCAAGCTCTAGTTTTAGAATGATTCGTGCATTTAAAAATAGATATGGTGCAGTAAATGAACTAGGTGTGTTTGCAATGACTGAGAAAGGACTTAAAGAGGTGACAAACCCATCAGCTTTATTTTTATCTCATCATCATAAACAAGTCAACGGGTCATGTATTACCTGTATTCAAGAAGGTTCAAGACCTATGTTAATAGAAATTCAAGCATTAGTTGACGGCTCTCACGGTCAATCCCCTAAAAGACTGTCGGTTGGACTAGATCATAATCGACTTGCTATGTTATTGGCCTCGTTGAATAGACACGCTGGGGTTGCTTGCTATGATCAAGATGTTTTTGTAAATGCTGTTGGCGGTGTAAAAATTACAGAACCTGGTGTTGATTTAGCAATACTATGTGCGATTATATCTTCATTTAGAGATCAGCCCTTAAACCAAAAAACAGTTATATTTGGAGAAATAGGTTTGGCAGGTGAGGTAAGGCCTGTTCAGAGAGGTCAAGAAAGACTTAAAGAAGCAGCTAAACTTGGATTTACCCGTGCAATTATCCCAAAAGCGAATCAAGCCAAGCAAAATATTAAAGAAATTGAAGTTTTACCGGTAGAAAGTCTTGCTCAAGTTTTAGATTTAATTAAAAGTTAATTATTTAATCCATTTGTAATTAAAAGATGTAAGTAGAGCAATCAAGAATTTTTTTAAATTAGATAATTTTGTTTTTTGATTAAGTATGTTTCCTGGGTTATCTCTAGAAATATTTGATAATAATACAAAGTAAATATTTGCCATCATAAGTCCTGGTTTTTGATTTTTTTTATCTATTAAAGGCAAATTATTAATGGCAAGCTTATAATATTCACGTGCACGTTTTATTTGACTTGCAACTAAATAAGATATTTTTTGATCATTAATATGTTCATGAATTTCATTTTCAGTAATATTAAGTTTTTTAAGTTCGTCGAGTGGAATATAAATTCTTCCTCTTCTTGCATCCTCACCCATATCTCTAATAATATTAGTAAGTTGTAAAGCAATACCAAGATTATGTGCAAATTTTAAAGTGCCACTATCTTTATATCCAAATATTTGGACAGATAATATTCCAACGGTTGATGCCACTCTATAGCAATATAGTTGAAGCTCTTTGAAGCTATTGTAACAATTAAAATTAAGATCCATTTCCATACCGTCTATAATCTCGATGAAGTATGGCTTATTTAGCTCGTAATCATGAATATAAACCTTTAAAGCTTTGGTAACTGGATGTTGAGGTACATTATTATATAAGCGATCAATTTCAGCTCTCCACCAATCTAATTTATTTTTTCCTATTTTATATTGCTTACAATCATCTACTACATCATCAACTTCACGACAAAATGCATATAGAGCAGTTAGAGCATTTCTCTTTTTTTGACTAAGAAATAGAAAGGCAAATAAAAAGCTTGAATGACTTTCTTTAGTTTTTTGTTCGCAGTATTCTTGAGGACTCATTTTGTAAGGATACATCTACTAAATAATACCAACCAATCAAATTTTGATAACTTGGGAGGTTTATTGAATAGATCACATCGCTCATGTTTCATCCTCTCAATT
>JAOHSH010000021.1 GCA_028122555.1 Methylophilaceae bacterium | reverse complement strand
TAAGAAATTTAATTAGATTTTTATCTGTTGGTGATAAAACTAAAGTAACCTTAAGGTTTAGAGGAAGGGAAATTGCTCATCAACAAATTGGTTTAGCTTTATTAAAAAGGGTTGAGGCAGACTTAGAAAATTATGCGGTTTGTGAACAGTTTCCAAAAATGGAAGGAAGGCAAATGGTAATGGTTTTAGCTCCTTTAAAAAAGGTAAAATCGAAACCAGAAGCAAAAGTATCTAAAATGCATGAAAAAGATCAAGAAGAAAAAAAAGTAATTGAGAGTGATAAGGCCTAATAGGCATGCCGATGCACTCATAATAAAGGGAGAACAAAATGCCAAAAATGAAAACAAAAAGTGGAGCAAAAAAACGCTTTAAATTCCTAGGTAGTGGAGCTATTAAGCGAACAAAATCTCATCTTCAACATATTCTAACCAAGAAGACAACAAAACAAAAAAGACATCTTCGTGGCACTGAAATTATTTCATCATCAGATGCAAAGCGTGTGCGTTCGATGATGCCAACGAGATAAGGAGAGAGAAATGCCTAGAGCAAATCGAAGTGTGCCTGCTAGAGCAAGACACAAAAAAGTTTTAGATGCCGCAAAAGGATATCGCGGAAGAAGAAAAAATGTTTATAGGGTAGCTAAACAAGCTGTCATGAAAGCTGGTCAATATGCTTATCGTGATCGTAGGCAAAAGAAACGGGTGTTTAGAGCTTTATGGATAGCAAGAATAAATGCTGGTTCTAGGGAGTGCGGCTTAACATATAGTCGATTCATGAATGGATTAAAAAAGGCTTCAGTTGAGGTTGATAGAAAAGTTTTAGCTGATATGGCTGTTTTTGATAAGCCTGCTTTTGAAAAATTTGTTGAATTAGCTAAAACTGGCCTCGGTAATTAAATATTATAAGTTTTTTAAAAAAAAGGAGGCCAATGTGTCTCCTTTTTTATTAGAATATACATATGGATCATTTAAAAGAATTAATTAAATTAGCAGAGAAAGATTTTGAAGGGTGTAAAACCCTAACAGAACTTGATAATGCAAAATCAAAATATATTGGAAAAACAGGGCCTCTAACTGAAGCTATGCGCGGGCTATCTAAATTATCTAATGAAGAAAAGCCAAAGTTAGGAGCACTTATTAATGATATTAAAAAATCAATTGAAGAATTGTTAAATGCTAGAAAAGATGCCATTCAAAAAAAAGAAATGCTTTCTCAGTTAGAAAATGAATATATTGATGTTACTTTACCAGGCCTTAAACAATCAGAAGGGAGTCTACATCCAATTTCTTTAACAATGAATAGAATAGAACATATTTTTCATTCCATAGGATTTGATATGGCAACAGGTCCCGAGATTGAAGATGATTACCATAATTTTACAGCTTTAAATATTCCAGAATCGCATCCAGCTAGAGCAATGCATGACACTTTCTATATAAATAAAAATCATGTTTTAAGAACCCATACCTCACCTGTGCAGGTAAGGTATATGAAGGATAACGAACCTCCTTTGAAAGTTATTTCACCAGGAAGGGTTTACAGAGTTGATTCTGATGCAACCCATTCACCCATGTTTCATCAAATGGAGGGTTTGTGGGTTGATAAAAAAGTAAATTTCGCAAATCTTAAGGGAGTAGTTCAAGACTTCCTTCAAAAATTTTTTGAAGATAATAAATTAACGATACGTTTTAGGCCATCTTTTTTCCCTTTTACCGAACCATCTGCTGAAATTGATATGAGTTGGAACGGAGGTTGGTTGGAGATTGGTGGTTGCGGTATGGTTCATCCAAAAGTATTAAACCAGGTAAATATCAATACAGATGAATTTCAAGGTTTTGCATTCGGGTTAGGTGTAGAGAGATTAACAATGCTGAAATATCATATTGATGATTTAAGACCTTTTTTTACGAATGATTTACGTTTTTTAAAACAGTTTGGAGATCAATAATGCAGTTTTCTAAAGCATGGCTCCAAGAATTCTTCGATAAGTCAATTGATAAAATTAATTTAGGTGAAGTTTTAACAATGGCGGGGCTCGAAGTAGATACTATTCAAGATCTATCTAAATTATCAAATTTAATAGTTGTTGGTGAGATAACTAATATAGAAAAACATCCAGATGCAGATCGTTTAAATATATGTAAGGTAAATATTGGATTAGAAAAAACTCTTAAGATTGTTTGCGGAGCTCCCAACGCAAGAATTGGAATTAAAGTTCCTTGTGCATTGATAGGAGCTAAGTTGCAAGATTTTGAGATTAAAAAAGCGAAATTAAGAGGGGTAGAATCTAATGGAATGCTTTGCTCTGCCAAAGAATTAGGGCTTAGTCAGGATGCTGAAGGACTTTATGAGTTAGATTTAGATAAAAAAGTTGGCCAACTAATAATTGATGCTTTATCACTAAATGACGTAATTTATACTCTTTCTTTGACACCTAATCGAGCTGATTGTTTAAGTATGTTAGGCATTGCGAGAGAGGTATCTGCATTATCCGGATTACCACTTAAAAATATAAGAAATCAAGTAGCTAAAGAATGTTTTACTTTAGATCAAAAAATTAAGATTGACGAAAAAAAGTCTTGCCCTAGATATTGTGGTATTCAAATTAAAAATGTTAACAATAATATTAATTTACCTATTTGGATGCAGCAGCATTTAGAAAAAAGTGGATTTAATTCTATTAATCCAATAGTTGATATCACAAATTATGTTTTATTAGAGTTAGGGCAGCCGCTACATGCTTTTGATCAATTAAATATCAATGGAGAAATTTCAGTTAGGAGAGCAAAGCGAACGGAATCTCTCCAGTTATTAAACAACCAAGATATTAAACTTGATGGTACTGAATTAATTATTGCTGATGAGAAAGGCCCTTTAGCATTAGCTGGAATAATGGGTGGAGAGTCTTCTTCAGTCAATAAAAATACAACAGACATATTTATTGAGAGTGCATACTTTGATCCTATTGATATTTCAGGAAGAGCAAGAGCTTTCGGTTTAAGTACAGATTCTTCTCATAGATTTGAAAGAGGAGTAGATTTTAATGGAACATTAAGTGCTTTGAATAGAGCTGTAGCTTTAATAATTGAATCTTGCGGAGGTCAATGCTCAGAGATACTAGATATTAAAAATACTCTTCCAAAAAGAGAATCTATATTACTTCGAACAAAAAAAATATCAGATATTATGGGTGTAGAAATTAAAGATAGCGATGTTAAATCTGTTTTAGATAAATTAGATTTAAAATACGTTGACCAAAAAAATAAATTCTTAGTAACACCACCAAGTTTTAGATTTGATTTATCAATTGAAGAAGATCTGGTGGAAGAGGTAATAAGAATTTATGGTTACAACAATATTCCATTAATAATCCCAACCAGCAAAAACGAGATGTTAGCAATTTCAAATAATAAGAAAAGTATTTATTCAATTAAGTCTTTACTAGCTAACTTAGGATATAGCGAAGTAATAAGTTATAGTTTTATTAATAAAGAGACAGAAGAAACACTACACTCTAATTTAGATTTAATTCAATTACAAAATCCAATTGCTTCACAGATGAATGTTATGCGTTCTAGAATGTGGGGTAGTCATATTGAAACATTAATATACAACGTTAATAGAGGGCATAATCAAGTTAGAATATTTGAAATCGCTCCCATATATCAAAAGATAAAATCTGACTTTTCAGAGGTATTAATGTTGTCAGGACTTGTGTATGGAGATTATATTCCTGAACAATGGAGTTTTAAAAGTAGAAAAATAAATTTTTATGATATTAAGGGAGATATAGAGATAATCTCAGGTAATACATTAAGTATAGAGACCCCTAAAAGTATAATTCCAGAAGCTTTTCATCCAGGACAAGTAGCTGAATTAATAATAGATAAAACTTCAGTTGGATGGTTAGGTCAGCTTCATCCAGCATGGCAACAAAAATATGAATTAAAAGAAAAATCTTATTTATTTGAATTAAAAATAGAAAAATTGGTTGATTTAGTAGGCAAGCCTATCAAACTGCCCTCCAAGTTTCCACCGTTAAGAAGAGATATTTCTGTTATTGTCGATAGACATATTATTGTTGGAGACATGGTTGAGGAGGTTAAATCTAAGGTAATTGATCAAGTTATTGATTTTTACCCCTTTGATATATATGAAGGGAATGGAATAGAAAATAATAAAAAAAGTATTGCTTTTCTGATACTTATGCAAGATACTTATAAAACGCTTGAGGAAGAAGAAGTTAGTAATATAGTAAATCAAGTATTAAATATTCTACAAAATAAATTTAAAGCGGAGCTTCGTTAAGAACTTATAGATTATTAATTATGACACTAACTAAAGCAGATATATCAGAAATTTTATTTAATAAAGTTGGGCTCAATAAAAGTGAGGCTAAAGAAATGGTCGAGGCTTTTTTTGAGGAAATTAAAGCTTCTTTAGAAAATGGAGATAGTGTTAAGCTTTCTGGTTTTGGAAATTTTGACTTAAGAACTAAATCTGAAAGACCGGGTAGAAATCCTAAAACTGGAAAAGAAATTCCAATTAAAGCTCGAAGGGTTGTTACATTTCATTCGAGTCAAAAATTAAAAAATAGTGTAGAAGAGAAATCCCCTGGAAAGCAAACATAAAAAAACATTACCTCCAATCCCATCAAAGAGGTATTTTGCAATTGGAGAGGTCAGCAAACTTTGTGATTTAAAGTCACACGTTTTAAGATATTGGGAGCAAGAATTTTCTCAGTTGCAGCCAGTTACGCGAAGGGGTAATAGAAGATATTACCAGCAAGAAGAAATTTTATTAATTCGTAAAATTCGTCAATTATTATATTTTGACGGATTTACAATTCAAGGTGCAAAATCTAAGCTATCAGACCGTAAATTTATAAAAGAAACAACCTCACAACTAGAAATTGAAAAAGCTCAAGCTGAGTTACCATTAACTGAAGAAACTCAGGCACAAAATACTCCAGAAAATCTTGATAATCTTAAAATTCAACTAAATGAAATTTTGAAAATTTTAAAGTAATTATTTTTCGGGGCGTAGCGCAGCCTGGTAGCGTACTTGCATGGGGTGCAAGGGGTCGTGAGTTCGAATCTCACCGCTCCGACCAATTAATGTATAGCAATGATTTTCATTAAATTTACTAACATTAAATATAGGTTAGTGTACAAATTGTTTATACAATGATAAATTATCATTTAACAAAGATTTTATTTGATTTATTATCAAAAATTTGTTATTTTTTTTGACAGTAAAATCAAAGTAAATTTTTTCTTTAACTATGCATTTATAACAGGAGAGTTTTTATGTTAGATCCACAAGATTTTGTCGGGGTAAGCTTTTGGCTTTTATCTGCGGCAATGGTAGCAGCAACGTTTTTTTTCTGGGTAGAAAGAGATAGAGCTGTAGGAAAATGGAAAACATCACTTACAGTTGCAGCAATGGTTACTGGTATCGCTGCAATTCACTATTTCTACATGAGAGGAATATGGGTTGATACTGGAGCATCCCCTACAGTATTTAGATATGTAGATTGGTTATTAACAGTACCTCTACAAATTGTTGAATTTTATCTAATATTAGCTGCGATCGCAGTTGTAGCAGTATCAGTATTTTGGCGATTATTAGCAGCATCAGTAATAATGTTAGTTGCCGGTTATCTTGGTGAAGTTGGGTCCGTTGGTGTTTGGTCTGGTTTTACTGTAGGAATGATAGCTTGGTTATATATTATTTATGAAGTGTTCGCAGGAGAAGCTAGTCAAATTAGTGCAAGCAAAGGTACAGCAGCAAGTAAAAAAGCATTTAATGCTTTAAGACTTATTGTTACAGTTGGTTGGTCTATATATCCAATAGGATATTTCCTTGGATATAATGGTAGTGCAGATGTAAATACTTTAAATTTAGTCTATAACTTAGCTGATTTTGTTAATAAGATTGCATTCGGTGTAGTAATATGGGCGGCAGCAACATCAGGTTCAAAAGCTTAATAAAAGTTTCGGTTCTTGAATAAGTAATCAAAAAACGCGTCAGTAATGACGCGTTTTTTTTTAAAGCTACAAATTAGGAGACAAGATGGAAGCAGTAGATTTCAACTTAGTATATAACTCACTATCTTTTGCTATAGCAACATTTGGGGCAAGTACAGTTTTCTTTTTTGCACAGCGCTCTCAAGTCGCGCCTGCTTATAAAACAGCTCTTACATTATCTGGTTTAGTATGTTTAATAGCTTTTTACCATCACCTAAGAATGTTTGAAAGTTTCAACGATGCTTTCACATTGATAAATGGGGAGGTAGTGGCAACTGGCAACTATTTTAATGTTGCATATCGTTATGTGGGTTGGTTATTAACTGTACCTTTGTTACTACTTGAGCTAGTCCTTGTTATGCGCTTAAGCAAAGAAGAAACATATTTTAGAGGGATAAAGCTTGTTTTCGCAGCAATTCTTATGGTTATTTTAGGCTATCTTGGTGAAGGTTCAGTCGCTTTAAGTCAGCTTAGTGATCGTTGGGTTTATTGGTCATTAGCTATGATCCCATTTTTATATATTCTCTATAGCCTAGTTAAAGGCTTAGGACCTTCAATCTTGAAACAACCAAAAACTGTTCAAGGTTTGGTGAGTAATTCAAGATGGCTACTTATTATTTCATGGACTTTTTATCCAATTATATATTTATTCCCAATGATTAATCGTGGTGGTTCATATATAAATATTCAAGTTGGATATACAATAGCTGATGTCTTATCAATTAGTATTTTTGGTTTAATGATATATATGATTGCTCAACGTAAATCAGATGTAGGTGCTTAGTTCCTTTTAAATCTTGTTATTAAAGATGTGTTATTTTTTTGCATTTCTTTACGGTTAAATAAATAATTATGGAAAAAAATTATTGGAATGAATCTTTTGTCCCACCAGAAGCAAATGAATTTCTTGACGTTGTTACTCAAGAATTCGCTCAAAGTTTTGAGGTAAAAGAAAGCTTCATATCTGATTGGTTAAGACATCACAATAACTCAAAAGGAAAATGGATCAGAGCTAGGTTAGCATTAGCTTCTGGTGGACTTTTGGGTTTATCAAGTCAAACTTATATTAAATGGGCAGTAGTATGTGAATTAATTCATAGTGCCTCTCTTTTACATGATGATGTCTGTGATGAGGATTCAAAAAGAAGAGGTAAGACATCACTATGGAAGGAGTTTGGCGTGCCTGCTGCTGTATGTACAGGTGATTATTTAATTGCTGAATCTTTTAGAAAGCTAACTGAAATCGAGCAAGGTTGGCATCAAAATATACTACTAAAACTATTATCATGCTCAGTAAAAGAGATTATCTTCGGACAATCATTAGATGTTAGTTTCAACTATTTAGACATTAATAATACTCAACTAAGAAAAATTGCTATTGAAAAAACTGCACCTTTAATTGCAATGCCTATGATGGGTATTTTTAGATGCAAAGAACTAACTGAAGATGAATGTTTAGCCTTGAAAGAAATTTCCAATGAGCTTGGGCTTGCCTATCAATATCTAAATGATATTGAAAATATTGTTGGTTATCAGCAAGAAGCATCATCTGATTTATTTAAGGGACGCCCGAACTTAATGGCAATCAAAATTTTAAAAAATTTATCAAATGATGATAAGAAGATAATAATAAATCAACCAACGAAGCTAAATGATTTAATTTCAAAAAAAGATTTTAAGGAATCCCGGAATGAGATAAGTGAAATACTAATTAATGCTATGACGAATATCCATAGATTACCAGTAATTATTCAACCAGTAATCGAATCGCTGAAAGATGAAATTCATAAAAGACTAAAGTTAGTATGAAGAAAATTGCTATTATTGGAGGGGGTTTTGGAGGAATTGCTGCAGCAATAAGATTGCGAGCAAGGGGAAATCAAGTAACGATATATGAGAGATTAAATAAATTAGGTGGAAGAGCTCAAGTATTTCAAAGGAAAAATTATATTCATGATGCCGGACCTACAGTAATAACAGCACCTAATTTATTTTATGAGTTATTTAACTTGCTAGGAGAAAATCTAGAGGACTATCTTCAATTTAAACCACTAGACCCTTGGTACAGATTTCATTTTAATGATCAAACTGATTTTGATTACGGCCCAAATCGTGAAAATATGCTTGATCAAATAAGAAACATTTGTCCTGAAGATGTATCAGGATATTTGAATATGCTCAAAGAATCAGAAGCAATATTTAAGCTTGGCTATGAAAAGTTAGCAGGCCATCCTTTTAATAGATTAGCAACAATGATTCGATATGCACCTGCAATAATAAAAATGAGAGGGTATCAGTCTGTTTATAGTTTTGTATCTAGTCACTTACAACACCCTAATCTTAGACAAGCATTTTCGATACAGCCATTATTAGTTGGAGGAAATCCATTTAAGACCTCATCAATTTATTCATTAATTCATGCACTAGAACAAAAATGGGGTATATATTTCTGTATGGGAGGTACCGGAAAGTTAGTGTCAGAATTGGAAAATCTAATGATTCGAAATGGGATAAAAATAAATTATAATTATGATGTTAGTCATTTTTCTACATCAGGAAATATAATAACAAGAATTAATTTTAAAAATCATAAAAGTGAGAATTATGATTATGTTATTAGTAATGCTGACCCAATTCAGGTGTCCGGTGAGTTATTAAAGAATAAAAAGATTTCGTTCCATAATTTTTTAATAAAAAAATATGCTAAACATTCAATGGGTTTGTTCGTATTATTCTTTGGTTCAGTTAAATCATATAAAGATATTGCGCATCATACAATCTGGATGGGACCGCGATATAAAGAACTCTTAAAAGATATATTCGATCGTTATTATTTGGCAGAAGACTTTTCAATTTATTTACATAGGCCTACACGAACAGATTCATCATTTGCACCAAAAAATCAAGATAGTTATTATGCCCTTGTTCCAGTTCCAAATTTGAAGGGCAATCAAAATTGGGATGAGATTAAAGAATCGTTTTCT
This sequence comes from Methylophilaceae bacterium, assembly GCA_028122555.1. Taxonomy (GTDB): domain Bacteria; phylum Pseudomonadota; class Gammaproteobacteria; order Burkholderiales; family Methylophilaceae; genus BACL14. The sequence continues at coordinate 1,164 of JAOHSH010000021.1, read as the reverse complement.
AAGAAAATATTAGAAGAGCTTGATAGGACAATCATGCCTGGAATTCTAAAAAATGCGAGAGAAATTTTTTCAATGACTCCAAAAGATTTTAAAGAAAATTATAGAACTCCATTTGGAAGCGGTTTCTCAATAGCACCTATTCTTAGTCAGTCAGCATGGTTTAGAACTCACAACCAAGATGGAAGATATAAAAATTTATTTTATGTTGGGGCAGGAACTCATCCGGGTGCTGGAGTTCCTGGGGTAATTAATTCTGCAAAAGTTGTTGAAAAGATTATTTACCCATGAAGAACTATTCAAATGTAATGCGAAAACATGGAAAAACTTTTTTTTGGGCTACTTGGTTTTTAGATCGTGAAGTTGCTCCTCTTCTATTTGCAGTCTATGCATTTTGCCGTCGCCTAGATGACTTGGTTGATAATAAAGGTAATAAAAAAAATTTACATCATGTACTTCTTTCAACGAAAGCGATGAAAAAAAATAAGTATTACGGTGTGTTCGATGAGTTCAAAGGGTTTGATACTAAGTCACTCCCGAGAGAAGTTATTGTTAAAGAATTTTTAAAGGGGCAGGTAAGTGATCTAAATTATAAACAACCTAAGAATATCGATCAGTTGCTTGTTTATTGTTATCAAGTTGCTGGTACTGTAGGTTTGATGGTGTGCGATGTTATTGGAATAAAAAATAAGAGATTGAAATATTATGCTATTGATCTTGGTATTGCAATGCAGCTAACTAATATTTGTAGAGACGTCATGGAAGATGCTGACCTAGGAAGAATATACCTACCAAAAAATATGGTAAATAACCTATCTATCGAAAAATTTAGAAACCCCTCGGATGTTGATAAGAAGATAATTAATAAAGCGAGAAACCTTCTCCTTGAAGAAGCAGATCAATACTATAAGAGCGCAATAAAAGGAATTGTTCATTTACCACTTAAAACTTCCAGAGCGGTAATTGTTGCTGCCAATTTATACCAAGCCATTGGTAAAAAAATTGTTAAATATAAAATATCCTATCAAGCATCTAGGGTTTACATAAAAAAAATTAATAAAATAATTATTACATTTAAAGCTTTATTTCAATTAAAAAACCCCCTGTATATCAAAAAACATGATCAAAAACTTCATCATTCTTTATCTAAACTTCCTGATACACATT
>JAOHSH010000020.1 GCA_028122555.1 Methylophilaceae bacterium | reverse complement strand
GTATCAATTTTAAAAAACTTAAAGGTAAGCTTAAGCTTCCTGTTAAAGGAAAAATTATACATAAATTTAATTCGAAGAGAAAAGATACCGGTGTTGCATGGAAGGGTCTTTTTATTAAAGCAAAAGAAGGTAGAGATGTTCATGCTATTGCATCAGGTAAAGTTGTATTTTCTGATTGGATAAAAGGATTTGGAAATATCATTATAATCGATCATGGTAAAGGCTATATGAGTCTTTACGGAAATAATTCTTCGCTACTTAAAGAAACTAACGATATTGTAAAGGGTGGATCAGTTATTGCAATTGTAGGAAACAGTGGGGGAAATTTAACTAATGGACTTTATTATGAATTGAGGAAAAATAGTAAGCCATTTAACCCATTGAAATGGACAACCCTAAAATAACTTATTCTCCTATTAAGTGCATTTTTATTTTTCTATCGAATTCGTTATACCGATGCTCAAAAATATATATTCCTTGCCATTGCCCTAGCAACAATTTTCCATTTTTTACAGGTACTGAAAGGTTAGTTTGTGTTAAAGCTGTCCTTATATGGGCAGGCATATCGTCATCACCCTCAATTGTATGCGTAAATAAACTATCTCCATCTTTTACTAATCTAGAAAAAAAACTTTCTAAATCTCTTTGCACATCAGAATCCCAATTCTCATTAATTAGTAAACTTGCAGATGTATGCTGGATAAGCATTGTAAGAAGTCCATCTTGAATCTCTTGGTTATCTATCCAGTTAATAATAAGGGGTGTTGTATCATAAAGCCCTCTCCCTTTTGTGCTTAAAACTAGCTCATCAAAACTTTGTTTCATTTTTTAATTGCCAACTCATAAAATAAAATTACTGCTCCAATAGTTATAGCAGTATCTGCAATATTAAAAACAGGCCAATAATAATCATATATGGCAAAATTAAAAAATATAAAATCTGTTACGTAACCCAAAGATATTCGATCATATAGGTTACCTAAAGCCCCTCCTAATATCAAAGATAGAGCCAAAGCTATCAAAAACTCATTCTTATGCTTTTTAATCATAAAGATGAGATATAAAGATGCTATTACAGCAACTATTGATAAGAAATATCTTTGCCATCCGTCCGCGTCACTCAAAAAATCAAATGCAGCTCCTGGATTTTTAATATGTACAAAATCAAAATATGCATTAACTCTAATAGATTGTTGATAGGCAATATTTTTAATTACTAGCATTTTCGTGAATTGATCTGATAATGTAACCAGGCTAGCTAATAAAAAATATTTAAGCATGTTTTCTTTCTTCACCCTCTTCAAAAAGATTGCTAATACATCTTTTGCATATTGTAGGATGTTCAGAGCTATTCCCTATATCTTCTTCATAATGCCAACATCTCTCACATTTATTGTTCTCACTAGCCTTGACTTTAATTTCTAAATTTTTTTGTGACTCCTTAAGGCTAATCTTTGAAGTTATCAGAATATATTTTAATTCATTATCAAAAAAAGATAAGTTCTTATAGATATCTGAAGGTGCTGAAATTTCTAATTCAGCCTGAAGAGAAGACCCAATGATACCCTCCTCCCTAAGTGCTTCTATTTTTTTATTAGCTAAGTTCCTAACATCTAGTGCTTGCTGCCATCGCAGCAATTCTTCTCCAGAAAGGTCATGACTAGGTAATTCATACCAATTCTCAACAAAGATAGTGCTTTTATTATCTTTATTTACTACATTCCATAACTCTTCAGCAGTAAAACTTAAAACAGGAGCCATAAGCCTTATGAGTGATTGTGTAATATGGAACAATGTGGTTTGTGCAGACCTTCTACTATGAGAGTTTTCAGCTGTCGTATACAATCTATCTTTTAATATATCAAGATAAAAACCACCCATGTCTTCAGAACAAAACGATAAAAACTTTTGCATAGCTAAATAAAAATTAAATTCTTCATAATCTTTTATAACGCTATTTTGAAGTTCTTCAACTAAATATAATGCATAACAATCAATCGTCAACATTTCTTTTGGATTAATTAACATTTTCTTTGAATCAAAATCTTCTAAATTTGCTGATAAAAATCTTAAAGTATTTCTTATCCTCCGATAACTTTCTGAAACTCTTTTAATAATCTCATTTGAAACATTTAACTCGCCGGAGTAGTCTGTAGTTGCTACCCATAATCTTAAAATATCAGCACCATATTGGTCCATTATTTTTTGTGGTGCGATAACATTTCCTTTTGACTTACTCATCTTGTAGCCTTGGCCATCAACCACAAATCCATGAGTCAAAAGAGAGTTGTATGGCGCATGTCCATTTATTGCACAACTTGTAAGAAGGCTTGATTGAAACCATCCTCTATGCTGATCTGAGCCCTCAAGATATAAATCAGCTGGGGATGTTAAATCATCTCTTTGCTCTAAAACAGATTGATGGGTTGTTCCAGAATCAAACCAAACATCGAGCGTATCATTTATTTTACTGTAATTTTCAACATCGTCTCCTAAGAGTGTTTTAGTATCAATATTAAACCAAGCATCTATTCCGTCTTTTTCAACCTTTTTAGCAATAATTTCAAATAGATTAAGCGTATTTGGGTGAGGAATATCAGTGTCCTTATGAATAAATATGGGAATTGGAACTCCCCAATTTCTTTGCCTTGAGATACACCAATCAGGTCTTCCCTCAATCATAGACTCAAGACGTTTTTTACCCCACTCAGGATAAAATTTAGTTTTAGTTACTGCTCTTTTCGCTAATCCTCTAAGAGAATTTCCATCAGAGCTTTTATACTCCATGCCAATAAACCATTGAGATGTTGCTCTAAATATAATTGGGGATCTATGACGCCAACAATGTGGGTAGCTATGAACAAATTTTTCTTCGTATATCAAAAAACTTTTATCTTTCAATATATTAATAACTTTTGGATTCGCTTCCCATACAGTTAAGCCTGAAAAATATTGAATATCATTTTTAAATTTTCCTTTCGCATCAACCGGATTTTCTACAGGTAAGTCATATTTCATTCCCACAATATAATCATCTAACCCATGCGCCGGTGCTGTATGAACTAAACCAGTACCTGTTTCAGTTGTTACATGATCTCCACATATAATTGGAACATTTTTTTCTAGGAATGGATGAGAAAATAATATTCCCTCTAGATCAGAGCCTTTACAAGTTCCAACTTTTGTACCTGATAAATCATATGCTTTAAATCTAATATCCGCTAATTCCTCGGCAAGAATAAAAAAATTATTATTACTTTTATATAAACCATATTGTAATTTTGGATTAACTGAAATTGCCTCATTTGCAGGTAATGTCCATGGAGTAGTTGTCCAAATAATAGCAGAGGCTTTACCTATATCTTTAACATGGAATATATTTTCAATATCCTTGGTATTAATACAATTAAATTGAACATCAATCGCAATAGAAGACTTATCTTCATACTCTACTTCTGCTTCAGCTAATGCTGAGGAACAATCAGTACACCAATGAACTGGTTTATTTCCTTGATATAACAATCCTTTATCATAAATTTTTGCAAGAGCTCTAATTATATTAGCTTCTGTTTCAGAATTAATTGTAAGGTAAGGATTTTCCCAATCCCCAAGAACACCTAACCTCTTAAAATCATTTTTTTGCTTTTCCACTTGAGTTAATGCATATTTACGGCATAAATTTCTGAATTCGTTAGGATCAATATTTTTACCATGCTCTTTTTCAACCACTAGCTCGATTGGTAATCCATGACAATCCCATCCAGGAACAAATGGTGCATCAAAACCAGAAATTGTTTTAGATTTAATAATAAAATCTTTAAGAATTTTATTAACTGCATGACCAATATGGATATCGCCATTTGCATATGGAGGACCATCATGCAAAATATATTTTGGCTTACCTTTTCTGGCTAATCTTATTTGATTATAAAAGTCTTTCTCTACCCATTCTTTAGACCACTTTGGCTCTCTTTTTGCAAGGTTTCCTCGCATTGGAAAATCTGTATCTGGAAGGTTTAATTTATATTTATTTTCACTCATAATTTTTTCAGGAAAGTTTCAGAACTTATAATATCTTTCTTAATTTGTACTTTAAGTGCTTCTATTGATTTAAATTTTACTTCATCCCTTATTTTCTTTAAAAAAGTTATATGCACATGCTGTCCATACAAATCCTTAGAGAAATTTAAAATATGTACTTCAAGTTGTAGTTTAGAAATACCATTTATGGTTGGTCTTGTACCTAAGTTTGCTACGCCAAATTTATCATCTAATTTTACAGCAAAGACACCTTTTATTGGAGGGCGATTATGAAACATATGGATATTTGCTGTAGGAAACCCTATTTGTCTTCCTCTCTGATCTCCATAAATTACCTTACCAGAAATACAATAATCTCTTCCAAGTAAAGCTTTTGCTAAAATTAAGTCCCCAGAAGATAGAGCCTCTCTAATTTGCGTACTAGAAACTCTTTTATTATTTTTTTTAGTTTCTTTTACAATAGTAGTTTCAACATTACTTTTTAGTAAATCGTTTATACCGAATTCTCTATTACTACCAAATCTAAAATCTTCTCCCACTAATATAGCCCTAGCTGATATTTGTTTTTTTAATATTGATATAAAATTATCTCCAGACATATTAGAGAATTTTTTATCAAATTTTATAACATATATTCGGTCAATTTTCTTTGATTGGAAATATTCAATTTTTTCTCGAAGACTTGTTATTCTAGAAGGGGCATCTTTTGGTGTGAAAAATTCTCTTGGATGTGGCTCAAAGATCATAATTGCAGATTCTAATTTGGTATTTTTTGATTTTTTTAATAACTCATTAATTAAATCCTGATGTCCCAAGTGTATTCCATCGTAATTTCCTATTGTTAATGCACAAGGAGAATGCGAACCAGATTTAGGAATATGTCTATATATTTGCATTTAATGAATAGTTTTCTTTAAAAACTCAGAAATATCTAATTTACATAATCTTAAAGCAATAAAATATAGAATTGCTCCAAATAAGATTAAAGATATTAGATGTAAAAAGCGAGAAGAAGCTGAATAGTTTAACCATAAATCAATATTGCCTTTAAAATAAAATAATCCTAACGCCATAACAAACGTTGCAAAAGTTATTTTGAATAAAAACATAAGCCAACCTACATTTAATTTAAAAATACTACCCTTTCTTAAATGATAAAAAAGTAGTCCTGCATTAATACATGCTCCTAAACCAATAGCTAATGCTAATCCTGCGTGTTTAAGATAACCAATAAAGATTAAATTCATAAACTGTGTGCAAAGAAGGGTAAATAAAGCAATCTTTACCGGTGTTTTTACATTCTGCTGAGCATAAAATGCCGGCGCAAGAATCTTTATTAGAATTAAACCGACTAGACCAATACTGTATGCCGTTAATGCATATTGAGTCATCAAAACATCTGTTTTAGTAAAAACGCCGTAATAAAATAAAGTAGTTATTAAAGGAATGGCTAAAATTACTAAAGCTGTGGCAGCTGGAATTGCTAGTATAAGACCTAACTGTAAACCCCAATTAACTAGCTCTGAATAATCTGCTGTCTTTTTCTTTGAAAAACTTTTTGACAAATTTGGAAGTAAGATAGTACTAAGTGCGACGCCAAGGACACCAGCAGGAAATTCCATAAGGCGATCAGCATAATATAACCAAGAAACACTTCCTGAAGCAAGAAACGATGCAAAAATAGTATTAATTAATAAAGAGATTTGCATTATTGAAACGCCTAAGATTGCTGGTCCCATTAAACTTAATATTCTCCAAACTCCTTTATCCTTTATATCTAAATTAAATTTTGGCAAACAACCAATTTGTTTTAAGAAAGGAATTTGAAAAAATAATTGTAAAACTCCTCCAAAGAATACTGCCCAAGCTAAAACTTTAATTGGTTCATCAAAAAAATCTGAAAAATATAATGCAGAAATAATAAATGAAATATTAAGCCAAACAGGAGTAAATGCTGGAACAATGAATTTTCCATAAGTATTTAATATACCTCCGGCCATGGATACTAAAGATATAAAGAAAATATAAGGAAATGTAATTTGAAGTAAATTAACAGTTAAATTAAATTTCTCAGGTTCTGCAAGGAATCCCGGAGCGCTTATGTATATCAACCAAGGTGCACCAAAAACTCCTAATAGCGCAATTAAAACTAAAAAAATCCCTAGTAAAGTAGCCACCTTATTAATCAGAAAACTTACTTCTATTTTAGACTTTTTAGTTTTATATTCTGATAAAATTGGAATAAATGCTTGAGTAAATGCTCCTTCAGCAGATATTCTTCTTAATAGATTTGGTATCTTAAATGCTACGAAAAAAGCATCGGTTTCAAAACCCACACCAAATACTCTTGCAATAATACTATCTCTAATAAACCCCAATATTCTAGATATAGTGGTCATTCCTCCAACGCTAGCAAGTGTTTTAAATAAATTCATAATTATTCTTTACAATATTAACTTGATTTTATCATGCTAGGCTTAACTAAATTTAGCAAAGTAAATGTATTCAAGTACTTGTGTCTATAAGCGAAAATAGATAAAATACGTTCTCGTTAAATATAGTTCATAAGGATGACATATGGCCAACACGGCTCAAGCAAAAAAACGTGCAAGACAAAATGATTCTCAGCGCCTACATAATGCTAGTCTCAAATCAACATTAAGAACTGCTTTAAAAAAAATTACTAAAGCAATACTTTCTGGAGACAAAAAAATTGCAAAAAAACTTTTTGATGAAAACATGCCTGTTATTGATAAAATTGCAGACAAGAAAATTATTCATAAAAACAAAGCTGCTCGTCATAAATCAAGATTAAATTCTGCTTTAAAATCAATGTAATTACTCTAAGCTTGTTATCTTAGAAGCTTTTTAGTTTTTCCATAAAATATCTCTTATCGAACAAGCTTTTTTCATAATGTCTTGCTGTTTTTCATCCCCAAGACCTAATATTGTTATATGCCCCATTTTTCTTCCTATACGAGGCTCAGCTTTTCCGTATAAGTGAAGATTTATTCCAAGTCCAGCGATCATCTCAAATTTAGGTTCCTTTTGAACGCCATCCCGAAACCATAAATCACCAAGTATATTTAACATCACTGATCTAGGGAATTCTATCTCTATTTTTTTTAGCTCATTTCCAGTAAGGGCTAATACTTGCTGATCAAATTGATCGTAAACACATGCATCAATAGAAAAATGCCCTGAATTATGTGGTCTAGGTGCAATTTCGTTAACGAATATATTGCCTTCAGCCACAAACCACTCTACCGCCATAACTCCAATATAATTTAATTCGTTAGCTATCCTCTTAGTTAAATTTATATAATGACTGTCAAGAGAACTAATATCTTCATAAGTAATAGAAGAAAATTCTAGGATTCCTGAATTATGGCTATTTTTAATAGTTGGGTACACTATAAACTTACCATCAACAGATCTTGCTAGCACCACAGAAAACTCACTTTCTAAATTTAACTTTAATTCCAAAGTGCATGGCACACTATTAAAAGTCTTAAATGCAGCTTTTAATTCATTCTTATTATTAACATGGATTTGACCTTTTCCGTCATAACCAAATTGAGCTATTTTAAGAATTCCTGGAAATATTTTAAATCGCTCGTCAATATTATTAATTGAATCAATACTATCAATAACAAGAAAGTTTCCAACAGGCATTAAACCTTCTGGAGTTTTAATTTTCTTAAGAAAATTTTTTTCTTTAATACGGTTTTGAGCAATAGCAATTGCTTTAGAACTGGGACGAACAACAATGTCCTTCTCTAAATACCTAAGTGTCTCAGCGGGAACATTTTCAAATTCAGTAGTAACTGCAGTACAGCTTGATTTTAATTCGTCAAGGGCTTCTAAGTCATTGTATAACTTACATATATGTTTTTCGGCTATCTTGCCTGCTGGACTTTGCTTATCTGGGTCAAAAACTACGACTGAATATCCCATTTTTTGAGCAGCAGCTGTAAAAAATTTACCCAATTGACCGCCACCTAAAATTCCTAAAGATTTAGAGGTTTTAATTATTTCTCCCAAATTACTTTGCATCCAATTTCATATTTAAGACTTTTTTAACTTGTTTTTTTCTAAACTCATTTAGTTTTTGATGAACTTCTTTATTATTTACTGCAATTAGTGAGACGGCAAACAATCCAGCATTGTATGAGCCAGGTTCTCCAATAGCAAATGTTGCAACAGGAATGCCTTTTGGCATTTGTACAATTGATAAAAGTGAATCTTGTCCTTCTAAATGCTTAGATGGAACTGGGACACCTAAGACCGGAAGTGTTGTTTTTGAGGCTACCATTCCAGGTAAGTGGGCTGCTCCCCCTGCTCCAGCAATAATAACTTGAAAGCCTTTTTCTTTGGCCCCTTCTGCAAATTTAAACATTAAATCTGGAGTTCTATGAGCTGAAACGACTTGAGCTTCGTATGAGATATTAAAATCGTCTAACACCTCTGCTGCATGCTTCATTATAGGCCAATCACTATCTGAGCCCATAATTATTACTACTAAAGATTCTTTCTTAGTCATTCTCTTTCCTTACAGTTTTTATAATTATCATATTATTCCTATGAATTAAGCTAGATTCATTAACATAACCTAAAATTGATTCAATTTTATCACTCGACACACCAATTATTTTTTTAACCTCTTCGGAGTTATAATTAACAAGACCTCTTACAATTTCTTGCCGGGATTCATTGAGACATTGGATAACATCACCACGATCAAAGGTACCAGAAACTTTTGTTATTCCAGCAGCTAGTAGGCTTTTACCATCATTAATTAATGCTATTTCAGCACCATGATCAACATATATCTTTCCATTAGATTTTAAGTTATCAGCGAGCCATTTTTTTCTTGCTATTAATTTGACCTCTCTACTTTGAAGAAATGTACCAATATCCTGATCATAGCTTAAATCAACGAGAACATTTTTCTTCTCTCCAGATGCAATTATAGTATGAGCCCCACTAAGGGCTGCTCTTCGTGCTGCTAAAATTTTTGTAGCCATACCTCCAGTTCCTATTTTAGACTTTGTGCCAGAAGCTATGGCATCTAGATTCTTATCATCTACGTATCCATGATGAATAAGTTTTGCATTACTATCTTCCCTTGGGTCTGATGAAAATAAACCATCTTGATCAGTCAATAATACCAAAAGATCAGCCTCAATTAAATTAGCAACCATTGCAGCAAGAGAGTCATTATCACCAAATCTAATTTCTTCTGAAGCCACAGTATCATTTTCATTAATTACCGGTATCACATCACTTTTCATTAAATTAAAAATTGTAGACCTAGCATTTAAATATCTTTTTCTGTCACTTAAGTCATTATGTGTTAATAATATTTGAGCTGATATTAGTTCATTCTCTGTAAATAATTCTTCATATACTCTTACCAAATCCATCTGACCCACTGCAGCAGCTGACTGTAACTCACTTAATACTTTTGGTCTTTTTTTTACTCCTAGTTTTTTTAATCCTGCAGCAATTGCACCGCTTGAAACTAATACTACCTTCTTCTGTTGAGAATTTAGGATCGCAATTTGCTTAATCAAATTTGATAGACACTTTTCATCTAAACCTTCTCTATCTTTAGTGACTAAACTAGACCCAAGTTTTATAACTATCTTTTCAGCTTTAGAGAAATTAAATTTTTTCATAATTATTTTTTTCTAATTCAATATGTTTCATTATCTCGTATGATAAATCTTTACAACCTTTGCCATTTATTGCAGATATACAAAAAACTTTACCCTTCCAATTTAATTTTTTTAAAATATTATTTTTAACAAAATCAATATCATTTAGTAAATCTATCTTATTTAGAACTAACCATCTATCTTTCTTTGCAATACTTTCACTATATTTATCTAATTCTTTAATAATAGCTTTAGCATCTAAAACAGGATCAATACTGTCATCATAAGGTGCAATATCAAGAATATGAAGTAATAATTTTGTTCTTGATAAATGTCGAAGAAATTGATGCCCCAAACCATGTCCATCAGCTGCTCCTTCAATTAAACCAGGTATATCAGCTACAACAAAACTTCTCTGCATATCTATTTTTACTACTCCTAAATTTGGTTGGAGAGTTGTAAATGGATAATCTGCAACCTTCGGTTTAGCTGCTGAAATGGATCTTATGAAAGAAGATTTTCCAGCATTAGGCATTCCTAATAAACCAACATCTGCTAATACTTTAAGTTCCAAGTAAATTTCAAATTCCTCACCTGAATCACCTTGAGTGCATTGTCGGGGGGTTCGGTTAATACTCGACTTAAAATGAACATTACCTAAACCACCCTTACCACCTTTTGCAACTAATACTTTTTGTGCGTGCAACTTAAAATCTGCTATTGTTTCTCCTGTTTGTTTTTCAATTATTACCGTGCCTATAGGTACTTTGAGAATTAAATCCTCACCTCCAGCCCCATAGCATTCAGAAGTTCTCCCATTTTCACCTCTTTTGGCTCGATAATTTTTAACAAATCTATAATCAATCAATGTATTAATATTTTCATCTGATTCAAAAAAAATTGATCCGCCTTTTCCACCATCTCCACCATTTGGTCCACCCATTGGCTCATACTTCTCTCTTCGAAAAGAAGCGATACCATTTCCACCATCTCCAGCGTAAATATTAACAGTTGCTTCATCAATAAATTTCATTTTTATCTTCCAAACAAAAAAGCCCTATCAACTGATAGGGCTCTAGATACATTAGAATTTTCTTAAACAGGCAGTATATTAACTAATTTTCTTTTTAAAGCACCCTTCGTAGTGAAGTTTACTTTACCATCTGTTTTAGCAAATAAAGTATGATCTTTCCCCATACCTACATTTTCACCTGGATGCATTTTAGTTCCTCTTTGTCTTAAAATAATACTTCCAGCTTTAACAAACTCGTCACCAAAAGCTTTAACCCCTAAACGTTTTGCATTAGAGTCTCTTCCATTTCGTGAGCTACCACCAGCTTTTTTATGTGCCATAATTAATTTCCCTTAAAACTATTTAACTGCAATCTTATTAATTTTAATCTCAGTATAACTTTGCCTATGTCCTTGAGACTTTCTATATCCTTTACGCCGATTCATTTTAAATATTTTTACTTTATCACCTTTTCCATGAGAAATAATTGTTGCGCCAACACTTGCACCTTTAATAATAGGCTTCCCAATTGTCACCTTATCTCCATCAACAAGAGTTAAAACCGAATCTAAATTAAGTGATTTTCCTATATCGGTTGTAAGCTTCTCAACTTTTAAAACATCACCTTCAGCAACTTTAAATTGTTTGCCACCTGTTTTTATTACCGCGTACATTTTTAATACCTTATTAAAATAATATATAAAATAGAGCAGGGATTATACTCATAAAACTTAAAACTATCAATTTAATTAAATTTTCTAATTTAAAAAACTATGCATTCAATTAGTCTCGAAGCTAAGATTTCTGGTTATTGTGATAAAATTTTATTTCAATTTAATACTTAAATAAATATCTTTTGCCTTTAGAAAAAATAATCTTGCCAATAAAGATTCATTTAGAATCTGTAAATAATGTGATTAGGAAATCACTTAGTTCCGATATCCCTATTATAAATCAAATTTCTAACCATATTATTAGTAGTGGTGGAAAAAGAATGAGGCCAATTTTACATCTATTAATTTCTGGCATGGGTGGAGAAATTAATGAAGTTAACCACAAAATTTCTGCAATTATTGAATTTATACATACTGCGACACTTTTGCATGATGATGTAGTTGACCAATCAACAAAAAGAAGGAATATAAAAACTGCAAATGCAGTATTTGGTAATGCAGCTAGTGTTTTAGTTGGTGACTTTATATATTCTCGCTCGTTTCAGATGATGGTAGATATAGATAATATGGAAATAATGAATATATTATCCAATACTACGAATGCAATTTCAGAAGGAGAAGTGTTGCAACTTCTTAATAGTCATAATCCAGACATAACAGAAGAACAATACTTTCATGTTATCCAATTTAAAACTGCAAAACTCTTTGAAGCATGTGGAAGTCTTGCAGGAATAGCAAACAATAATGGTGCAGAAAAAATACAACTTTACTCCCAATTAGGTTTGCATTTTGGAGTTATTTTTCAATTAATAGATGATATTCTTGATTACTCTGGCGATGTGAGTCAAATTGGTAAAAATATAGGTAATGACTTAAGTGAAGGCAAAGTTACCTTACCACTAATTTATGCGATGAAAAACTCATCTGAAAATGAATGTAAACTCATTAAAGATGCCATTAAAGTAGCTGATATAAGCAAGCTTCCAGACATTATTGATATAATAGAAAAAACGAAATCTATATCTAAAGTTCATCAAAAATCCGAGGAGCAGTTGCAAAACATAAGAGTAATATTAGGCGCAATGCCAAATAATGATTTCAGAAAAATAATACTAGAACTTGGTGAATACTGCGTCTATAGGAAAAACTAGTTTAAAAGAATTTTCTCGCCACTTTCAATATTATAATAATTAAGACTGGCTGAACCGGCTTTTTTTCCAATTATATCCCCGTGAAAAACTGCTTTTCCATCTATATCTACTATTGCATAACCACTATTATAAAGAGTGACTTCAGCATTTTGACTCTCTTGCTTCAAGAAAAAAATAATATAGTTTTCATTCTCTGATTCTGATAGTATCTCCCAATTTTTTTGGCCTGATAAATCAGACAGCCACCCTGTTAAATCAACCTCTACCTTACAAATTACAGAGTCAAGTATAGAGAGGTGATCTGCAGACAGATTAATTGAGTGGCTTTCTATTTTTTTTTCTTTCATAATTAATGTTCAACTTATCATATAAACTTATAAATTAATATGGTGTTGGATTAATTTTTTTCAAGGCAGATAGAATTGATTATAATTGGAATGACAGGTGGTATTGGATCAGGAAAAAGTGAAGCAGCAAAAATATTTAAGGAACTTTCAGTCCCTTTAATAGATCTTGACGATATTTCTCGAAAAATTACACAAAAAGATAATCCTGGTTATATAGGTATCGTTAAATATTTTGGAAATAAATATCTCGATAAGAAAAAAAATATACTTCGTAAAACCCTCAAAGCAGATTTTTTCAATTCTAAAAAAATAAAAATAAAAATTGAATCCATATTACATCCAATAATTTTAAGTGTGTGTAAAGAAAAAATAAACAGATATAAATATAAGTCAGAAAAATATATAGTGATAGTGA
>JAOHSH010000002.1 GCA_028122555.1 Methylophilaceae bacterium | reverse complement strand
TTCTTACTATCAACGGGCATAAATCACTAGTTATTTCTGGTGGTGGAAGAATGAGAAAAGATTTAGTAAAAGAAGGGAGTAAACATTTTCAGTGGCCAATAGGAAAAAAATCATTATTTACATTTAAGTATGTCCCAATTTTAGCAAGATTTATTTTAAAAAATAAAGTAGATATACTTCATGCTCGATCAAGATTGCCTGCATGGATTTGTTTTTTAGCTTTAAAGATTATCCCTATTCAAAAGAGACCAAAATTTATAACTACTTTTCATGGACCTTATTCTGTAAATTCTTATAGTGGAATAATGACAAAAGGAGATAAAGTAATTGTAATATCAAAGACAATTAAAAAATATGTACTTAAAAATTATAAACTTGATCCGCAGAAAGTATTTTTAAATTATCGAGGAGTAGACTCAAAGAAATTTCCATATTTATTTAAACCTAAAAAAATTTGGATTAAAGATTGGTATAAAAATTATCCAGAAACTAAGGATAAAATCTTATTAACAATGCCAGGTAGAATAACCAGATGGAAAGGGCAAGAAGATTTTATTGAAATAATAGCAAAATTAAGAAAGAAAACTCCTAATATAATTGGCTTGATAGTCGGAGATGTAAAATCTAATAAGAAAAATTTTTTAAATGAATTAAAAGTAAAAGTAGGGCAATTAGGAGTAGAAAAAAATATTTTATTTATCGAGCATCGGTCAGATTTAAGAGAAATTATGGCAATGTCAAAAATAGTTTTCTCACTATCAAAGGAGCCAGAAGCTTTTGGAAGAACAACGATTGAGGCATTGAAATTAGGAATACCAGTTATTGGTTATAATCATGGTGGAGTTGGAGAACAATTAAAAGAAATTTTTCCACAGGGGAAAATTGATAGAAAAAATATAGGCCAAGCAGTTTTATTAGCTTCTAAGTGGATTATGGACCCCCCAGAAGTAATTTATTCTGAATTATTTAGTTTAAATAAAATGCTAGAAAATACATTAAAAGTATATGAAAGTATTTAGGGTGAAAAAGTGAATAAAAATAATAAAACTGATATCTGGGCTATTGGGATTGTAAAAAATACGATAGCTAATTTTATTAAAAACAATAATAAAAAAGATATTGTATGGATTTACCCAAAAAAATCTTATCAATTTTATGCTGACCCATTTGGTGTATGGAAGGATGATAAATTATATATTTTTGTTGAAGCATTAGATTATAGAATTAAAAAAGGTGAAATTGATTGTTTTGTCTTTGATAGAGAATTAAAAAAAATTGATTTCTTTCATGTGTTATCAAACAAAGTGCACTTATCATATCCATTTATAGTTGAACATAAGAATAAGATATATATGATTCCAGAGTCTAGTCAATCTGGTAAAACCTATATATACGAAGCTACGAATTTTCCTAAAGATTGGAAAATAGTTACAGAAGTTATGAAAAATGTACCAATGATAGATCCAAGTATAATCAAGTTTCAAGAAAGATGGTGGTTATTCTATTCTTTACCAGGCCCAAATGGACGAGCAATGAAAGAGCTACATATTGCATTTTCAGATAATTTTTTAAGTGGATACAAAGAACATCCAAAAAATCCAGTAATAACTGGTATTGAGAATAGTCGTCCCGGGGGAACTCCTTTTATTATCGATAATTTAATTCATTTACCAGTTCAAAATTGTAAAAAGACTTACGGTGGCGAAATTAATATTTTGCAAATTATCAATTTAACTGAAGATACTTTTAATGCAAGAATGGTAGGATCAATAAAACCTTATCTAAATAAGAAATATTCAGATGGATTACATACATTATCTGAATGTAAATCTGTAACGCTTATAGATTGCAAAAACCATGACTTCTCATCCAAAAGAAAATGGATAAACTGGCAAAGAAGATTAGGCAGATATATACCATTTATTCTTAAAATTTAATATGAAAATACTTCAAATAATGGGTGGAGCTAGGGAAGGTGGAGCTGAAGAATTTTTTATAGAGGCTGTAGAGGCTTTAAAAAATAAAGAAATTAACCAATACGTAGTTATTAATAAGAAAAATCAAAAAAGAGTAAAAAAAATAAATGATTTAAAAATTCCATTTGCTACTGCATCTTTTAGTAAATTACTAAAATGGCCAACACAAAGTGTAATCAATAAAGTTATAAGTGAATTTAAGCCTGATATTATTCATTATTGGATGGGTAGAGCTTCGAGTTTTTTAGTTAAAGGAAAACATATTAATATTGGATGGCATAGTGGATTTAGGGGCGTTGAAAGATTTAGGAAGTGTGATTACCATATTGCTCTAACTGAAGAGTTAAAAAAACATATAGCTAATCAAGGAATCAATTCAAAAGATATTTTTGAATTACCTATTTATACAAAAGAAAATAAATTAAATAAAATGAATAGAAGCAAATTTAATACGCCTAAAAATAAACCCTTATTACTCTCATTATCACGACTTCATCAAGTTAAAGGAATTAATATTTTAATAGATGCAATGCCTAAAATACCAGATGCATATTTATGGATTGCAGGATCAGGACCTTTAGAAAAAGTATTAAAATCACAAACTGCAAACCTTGGCCTTAATGACCGAGTTCGATTTTTAGGTTGGAGGGATGATAAAGAAATATTAATGGCAACTGCTGATATATGTGTTTTCCCTTCACGTAATGACTCGTTTGGTGCCGTCACAATCGAGTCATGGGCTGCAAGAAAAACAACAGTAGCATGCAAATCACCAGGCCCTTTAGGATTAATATCACATAGAAAAGATGGAATCTTAGTAGAGATTGATAATGCAGAAGAATTTTCAAAATCTGTTAATGAAATAATTAACAATAAGAAGTTAGCAAAAACCCTAGCAAATAATGGCTATAATAAATTTCAAAAATTTTATACAGAAAAAGTATTTGTCCGAAATATTATAGCTATTTACACTAGAGTATTAGGGATTAAAGAGTAGTCACTTAAGATTATTTAAATGAAATTAAGAAAACAAAATATATTGATTATTAAGCATGGTGCCTTTGGTGATTTAATTCAATCTGATGGAATATTTAGAACCATAAAGCATAGCTTTTCAAATGTAAATTTAATATTACTTACATCATCTTCTTACAAAGGTTTAATGCTTTTAAGCCCATATATAGATAAAGTAATTGTTGATGATAGATTTAAATTTTGGAATTTAAAAAAAATATTTCGATTAATTAATGAAATAGATACTTTATGTTTTAGTCATGTATTTGATTTACAAAATTCACAAAGAACTTTTCTATATAAAATATTTTTAAGAAAACCCACTTGGATTACAACCAAAAGAAAAGATCATCCGATATCAGGCCTTCAAGGTTTAGTCGATATGCTAAATGATTATGGAATTCCATTTAATAAAATATTAGAGCCAAATATTTCATGGATGGCTAACGATATATCATTGCTTCTTAAAAAGAGAAAGATTATAGGACGGTATATTGTTCTAATTCCAGGATCCTCTAAAAAGCACAGAGAAAAAAGATGGCCTTATTATAAAGAGCTAGCTCATAAATTATTAAAAGAAGACCTTAACGTAGTCACAATCCTTGGTCCTGATGAATTAGATCTTGGAAATATTATTCCAGGCTATAAATTTAATAATTTAGATTTAATAGATGTAGCAGGGATTATAAAAAAATCTATATTTGTAATAGGGAATGATTCTGGCTTAAGCCATATTGCATCATGTTTAAGAAAGCCAGGCATTGCATTATTTGGACCAACAACTTCTGGAAAAAAATCCGAACTATCAAGAAAGCCTTTTCAAATTGTAGAGTCAGAGAACTTAAAACATTTAACAGTTACTAGAGTTTGGAAATTGATTAAAAAGTCAATTTAGTATCTTTCGATTTAGCAAGAACCCAACCTACAAATAGCCAAACTATGGCACCAATCCAATTGTTAAAGAGACTCATACCTCCTATTAAAGGGAAAAAGCTTATAAATAGTAAATTCAAAGAAAGAAAAAGTAATAACCAGTTTTTTTTATGAATAAAGTCCTTTACTAAGGTAAAAGCAATAGAAATTATTATTAAATAATAAAGCATAAAGCCTATAATTCCAGTTTCAGACAAAAGTTCAAGAGAAATATTATGAGGATGCATACAAACACCTCCCCCAGACCCCCAAAATCCTAGCTCTATACAAGCTTCTCGATATTGGTGAAATCCTGCGCCAAATATTGGATTTTCTATCCAAACAGCATAAGCACTATTAAAAACTTGCATGTAATCTGAAGAGCTAAAATTTGAAAGCTTGTATAATAAATCAGTAATCATTCGATTATTTAATTCAGGAAATGCTTGTTGAGCCAAAGCAAGAAAACTAATAATTAAAAATAAACCAAAAAATATATATTTTCTAATTTCTTTATATTGAAAGAATAGGCCAATACTTACAAAAATTATACCGCTAATAAAAATAATTAAAGCCATTCTCTCCCCAGTTATATAAATAGATAATATTCCAAGCAAAAGTATTAAAAAAATAAAGATAGTATTCTTAATGGGCGTTTGAATATACTTAATAAAATATCCAAGATACAAAAGAAGAAATAAATATCTAGCCATAAAAATTCCAGGCATAGGATTATCTCTAAAAGGACCAGTAAGTCTTTCAGGAGTTAAAGAATATCTCGGATTGCCAAAAAAATCATAATTGAAAATATATTGCCACCAAACATCAAGCATTATAAATAATAAAGTGGCAGCCAAAGACATTAAAAAATATTTTTGAGAAAGATTATTATTCATAAGCCACATACTGATAGCCATTGCAAAAAGTGGCCATCTTATAAACGCAAGAGAATATAAAGTACTCTCGGAAGAGTTTATACTTAAAGGACTATTAATTAATAATAAATAAAACCAAAAAATCAGACTAAAAACAAACCATTTTTGTTTAACCCACTGCCAATTACTTGATTTATAGGACTTGAATAAAAAAAATAAACCAATAAATAAAACTGTTAAATCAGCTATACCTCTAAAAAAAATTAATAGAATTGGTAAAAAAATAAGAAATAAGAAATTAAATTTAGTAGGAAAAGGATTTACCATAAAGCAGATTATATAAGATTATTTAATTTTATATCAGTATTTAAACAAGTATGAGAGAATAAAAAATGATATGACTTCAAAAATAAATTCAATACATACTTTTGTAATAAGTCTTCCTTATGAGCATAAAAGACGTAAAACGATCAAAAAAACACTAGAAAGATTTTCTTTAGAATTTGAGTTTTTTGAAGCTATAGATGGTAAAAAATTAAATCTTTTAAAACATAAAGATTATGACGGTTTACAAAGAAGACTTTGTTATGGAAAAGATTTATCTGAAGGGGAGCTAGGTTGTTTTTTTTCGCATAGGGCAGTATTAGAAAAAATTGTTAATGAAGATATCTCAACTGCCTTAATATTTGAAGATGATGTTATTTTGCAAAGAAACTTTAATGAAGTTATAAAAAATCTAATAAATTGTAGATACCCATGGGAAGCTGTAAGATTTTTAGGAAAACCAAAAATATCAAAAATGATGCAAAGAAGAATAATAAAGATATATCAAAATTATTTTTTAACAAGATTAGCAACTTCACCAGGTGGTACTTATGCTTATATAGTATCAAATGTAGGAGCAAAGAAACTGCTTAAATCAATGAAGTATGCTAGTTGCCCTATTGATACCCTCATGGGATTACCCTGGAGATCGGGTTTAGATGTCCTAACTATTCAGCCTTCGATAGCCTCATGGGATAGAAGTTTTGAATCTGCTATTGGAAGTGAAAGATTTAAAAAAAATCAACTAATTGGATGGGAGAGATTCGTATACCCATTGACTCGTGGCTTATTTAAAATTAGAGAGGGATTTTTAAAAAAATATTATTATTTTACAAGCATCTATAAGGATAAAAAATTTAGTAATGAATAAAATTTATTTAATTTTCTTTAAGTTTTTATTTTCACGTGCACCACTTTTTTTACTTCAATTAATAGGTATTATGATTGGCCATATTTTTCATACAATAAATAAAAAAAGTAGAAATTTATTAGTAAAAAACCTAACTTCATCAAAAATTTATAAAAATGATATTGAATTATATAGAGCAATAAAAAAAAATATTGGCGAAACAGGTAAAACAATAATAGAAGGTATTGGTATATGGTCAAGTAAAGAAAAAAGAGTTTTAAGTTGGTTAAAAAAAATAGAGGGTCTTAACGAAATAGAAAAAGCCCATGAAAAGAAAAAGGGAATAATATTTTTAACTCCTCATTTGGGATGTTATGAAATAACATCTATCTATTATGGATCAAAATATCCACTTACTATTTTATATAGACCCCCAAGACAAAAATGGTTAGAGACCTTAATAAAAGAGGGTAGACAAAAAGGTTTTAATACATTAGCCCCCACAAATAAAGCTGGTATTAAGAAAATTTTAAATGCTTTAAGAAAAGGTGAAGCTGTTGGAATACTTCCAGATCAAGCAGCCAACAAAGGGGAGGGACAATGGGTAAATTTTTTTGGACGTCCTGCATATACAATGGTTTTAGTTAGTAAATTAGCTAAGAAAACAGGAGCAACTGTAATCATGGCATTTGGTGAAAGATTAAAAATAGGTGAAGGCTTTAATATTTACTTTAAAAAAGTCTCTTTAAATGAAGTATCAAGCCCAAAAAGATTAAATCAAACTTTAGAAAAACAAATTAAAAAAGCTCCAACACAATATCTTTGGAATTATGACAAGCATAAAGGTTATGAGTCACAAAGAAAATAATTTATCATAATCGATAAGATGAAAATTCACTTAAATGATAGCACTGTTAAAAAAATTCTATTTATAACATTATCAAATATAGGAGATGTAATTCTTACGGTACCAACTTTGGAATCATTACATCAAAGATATCCAAATGCAGTTATTGATATTGTTGGAGATAACAGATCTAAAATAATTTTTAAATATTGCCCTTATGTAAATTCTTTTTATGAAAAAGATAAAAGCTTGGGATGGTATGGAATTTTATTTTTAATAAAAAGATTAAGAGAAGAAGATTATGATTTAGCTGTTGATTTAAGAACAGATGTTCTCTTATATTTTATCAACGCTAAGAAAAAATTATTTAAAGCTTCAAACAAATTTGGTAAGAGTATACATAGTGTTGAAAAACATTTTTTATCAATAAATAAAATTATCAATAGTAAGCCTCCTTTAACTAATATTTGGCTTTCAAATTATGAGAGAGAGCTATCAAAAAAAATTTTTGAGAGATTCTCAAAAAATACAATTTTAACACTTGGTCTGGGTGCAAATTTTGAGGGAAAAATTTGGGATGTTAGTAACTTTATTAGTTTAGCAAAACTTTTAAAAGATTACTTTGATGTAATTATTTTGGTGGGGGATAAAAAAGATGCTGCTTTATCCAAAGAGTTTATTTCAAAGTATAAAGGAATAGTTGTTGATTGTTGCGGCCATTATAATATATTAGAAACAGCTTCAATTATAAAAGAATCAAATTTTTATATTGGTAACGATTCAGGATTAGGCCATTTAGCAAGTGCTGTAAAGATAAAATCTTTTACCATTTTCGGAATTGGAGAGCCACTAAGATATAAACCTTGGGGAGCTAAAGCATTTTGGATGCAGGATAAAAATTACCAGATAAACAATATTCATCCTAAAGTTATAGCAAATAAAATAATTCAACATTTAAAATAATTTTTACTTAGATATTTATTTTTTTGATACCCATGACCCAGATTTTCCTCCGTGCTTTTCTAAGAGACTAATATCTGAAATTACCATATTCTTATCAACTGCTTTACACATATCATAAATAGTTAGAAGTGCAATTGATACCGCAGTAAGTGCTTCCATTTCAACTCCTGTTTTACCTGAGCAATTAACAGATGCTTGACAATAAATTCTATTTTCTCGATTATTTATATTAAATTGAACATTAATTTCATCTAGATTAATATTATGACAAAGTGGTATCAAACTTGATGTTTTTTTTGCAGCTTGGATCCCTGCAATTTTTGCAACAGTAAGTACGTCTCCCTTTTTTACGTTACCAATTTCAACTATATTAATAGTTTCTTTTTTTAATTTAATAAAACCAGATGCTATTGCTATTCTATCTGTGTTATTTTTATCAGATATTCCTACCATTTTAGCATTCCCATTTTTATCTATATGTGTGAGCATAGGTTTATAATACTAAATTTATATAATTAATTGCATAATAACTTTAATTTTTAATGATGAAAAAGATTTTCTTTTATATTTTCTTTGTTTCCAATATATGTTTTGCTAATGAGCTTCCAGACTTAGGTGATTATAGTGAAACAATAATTGGTGCGCATGAAGAAAAAATTATTGGAACCCAAATACTTCAGCAAGCTCATCAGAGTTCGAGTATTTTGCATGATGTAGAAATTGAAGATTATTTACATAATTTAACAAATAAATTGGTAAACTCAAGTGATTACTCTGGCCCTGGGTTAAAATTTTTTGTAGTAAATGATCGCTCTATTAATGCATTTGCAATGTTAGGGGGCGTAATTGGCCTTCACACAGGACTTATTTTATCATCAAATTCTGAATCAGAACTTGCTAGTGTTATAAGTCATGAAATCGCACATATTACCCAACGTCACATACCAAGACTAATGGGAAAACTTCAAAGAGATTCTTTTAAGTCCTATCTTGGGCTAGGTTTGGCTCTATTATTGGCTAGATCTAATCCTGAATTGGCTAAAGGAGCTTTAACTGCTTCACAAGCACTTGGAGTTCAAACAGTTTTAGATTTTACTAGGGAGAACGAAAAAGAAGCAGATCGTGTTGGTATTGAAATTCTTCATAAAGCTGGCTTTGATGTAAGGGGCTCTATTGATTTTTTTAAAACTTTGCAAAAAGGTAATCAATATTCAATAGGAGCGACGCCATCTTTTTTAAGGACACACCCAATTACTTCAGAACGTATTAGTGATATTGAAAATCGTTTAACGGAATACCCCTATAAACAGAGATTAGATGACCCAAGTTTTCATTTTGTAAAAGGAAAAATAAAAGTATTTCTTCAAGATAAAAAATCGATAAAAAAACAATTACAAAGTAATCTAAAAAATAAAACTTATGTAAATGAATTAGGAGAGAGATACTCACTTGCATATGCTTATTTATTGAATGAAAATTTTAGTCAAGCTTTAGAAGAATTAAAGTGGTTTAAAAATAAAAAAATTAAGAATCCAATGATCGATCAATTAAATATTCAAATATTACTCAAAAAAGATGATAAAGACAAAGCATATAAAGCAATAAAAAATGCATTAAAAGAATATCCAAATTATAGAGCATTCATTTATGAGTTAGCTGAATATTTAATATATAAAAAATCTATAAATGAAGCTATAAAATTTTTACAAAGATATTCGCAAATTTTTAATAGTGACCCAAATATTTATAGATTGCTTGCAAAAGCATATTCTTTGAATGAAAAAAGAACTTTGCAATATGAAAGTCTTGCAGAATCATTTTATTATAGTTATAACTTACAGGAAGCAATAATACAGATGGATATGGCGGTAAGAGCAAAAGATGGTAATTTTTATGAAAAATCTAGAGTTGAGGCACGTTTAAAAGAACTTCAAAGAGAAAAAGAAATTTATGAAATAAGTAAAGCAAATTTATAATAAGAATTATTTATTAATAATATATATATAATTAATTATACATATTAAATAATTTCCTTAGAATTATCATTTTTATTAACAAGGAAATTCAAGATGAGTTCATTAATAAATACTAGTATTAAGCCTTTTAATGCTAAGGCTTATCATGCAAAAGATGAGTATGGCGAATTTATAGATATTACCGAAAAAAGTTTAAATGGACATTGGTCGGCATTTGTTTTCTATCCTGCAGATTTTACTTTTGTTTGCCCAACTGAATTGAGTGATCTTGCAGATCATTATGAAGAATTAAAAAAATTAAACGTAGAAGTTTATGCTATTTCTACAGATACTCATTTTAGTCACAAAGCATGGCATGATTCTTCTGAATCTATAACAAAAATAAAATTTCCCATGGTTGGTGATCCTACAGGGGCATTATCAAGAAATTTTGAGGTAATGATCGAAGAGGAAGGTTTAGCATTAAGGGGTACTTTTATTATTAATTCACAAGGTGTTATTAAAACAATGGAAGTTAATGATCTAGGTATTGGCCGGTCTGCAGCTGATCTTGTTAGAAAAGTTCAAGCAGCACAATATATTGAAGCTAATCCAAATGAAGTTTGTCCTGCTTCTTGGAAGCCAGGGGCTGAAACACTTGAACCATCCTTAGACTTAGTAGGAAAGATTTAA
This sequence comes from Methylophilaceae bacterium, assembly GCA_028122555.1. GTDB lineage: Bacteria > Pseudomonadota > Gammaproteobacteria > Burkholderiales > Methylophilaceae > BACL14. The sequence goes on along the minus strand of JAOHSH010000002.1, from coordinate 68,285 downwards.
TTTATTTGAATAATTTTATTTGATTCATTTCTTTAAGAAGTGGAATGGTGATAGACCGTTTAGTTTTAAGTGACCAACGGTCTAGAGCATCCAATGTTGCAATAAGTGAATGAAGGTCTCTTTTATAGTATCTAAGTAAGTATTCAATAATTTCAATTTTAAGGTTAAGGCCTCTTTCTTTAGAATATTGGTTTAGTGCTAGTTTTTTTTCAATATCCGAAAGTAAATTTATTTTGTAGACTAAACCCCAACTCAGGCGACTTGCTAAATCATCTCTTAACATCATTTTATTAGGATTATTACTTCCAGTAACTAATAATTTTTTTTGAGCTATTTTATGCTCATTATAAAGATTAAAGATTTTAATTTGTTTCGTATTATTAGCTTGGTCGATATCTTCTACAACTGTAATATTATTATTATTAATAGCTTCTGCTAGATGAGATTTTCCGCAACCTTTCTCTCCCCAAATATAAATAAAAAAAATATCATTATCAGGCAAGATAAAGTTGTGTAACGAATCAAAACATTCTTTATTATTACCTACAATAAAGTTATCTAATGTTTTTTGTATTGGTAATTTAATATTTAGTAAAAGTTGTTCCATAGGCTATTGATTGGATTAGAAATATCTATTGATACTAAATTCAGTTAAAATTATATTATACGTAAAGTATTAAATATTTCAGAGGGTAAATGACTTGTCTCAAGATTCCAATAATAAGAAAAAATCTATCACATATAAAGATGCCGGGGTAGATATAAAAGCAGGAGATAGGTTAGTATCAAATATAAAGCCATACGCTAAGAAAACAAATCGAATAGGGGTTATGGGTGGATTAGGAGGCTTTGGTTCATTATTTGAAATACCAAAAAAATTTAGTAATCCTGTATTAGTTTCTGGAACTGATGGAGTTGGTACAAAGCTTAAATTAGCCTTAGATTTGAATACCCATAATACAATTGGTCAAGATTTAGTAGCGATGTGTGTAAATGATATTTTAGTTCAAGGAGCAGAGCCATTATTCTTTTTAGATTATTTTGCTTGTGGGAAATTAGATGTAGCAATAGCTACTGAAGTAATAAAAGGAATATCTGAGGGTTGTATACTTGCAGGCTGTGCTTTAGTAGGGGGGGAAACAGCAGAGATGCCAGGAATGTATACTAAAGGTGAATATGATTTGGCTGGCTTTAGTGTGGGGGCAGTTGACCGCGATAAAATTATTGATGGGAAAAATATCTCAGAGGGAAATATAATAATAGGTATAGCTTCTTCTGGGCCTCATTCTAATGGGTATTCATTAATAAGAAATATATTAGAAAAAGAAAAAATTAATCTCGATGATGATTTTAATGGGAAAAGGTTTGCCGAGGTTCTGATGGCCCCAACAAAAATATATGTCAAATCAATTTTGAATCTATTAGAAAAAATTAAAATTAATGGACTTGCTCATATTACTGGTGGAGGTCTATATGAAAACATTCCTAGAATATTGAAAGATAATCATAAAGCAATCATCAAAAAGAATTCATGGATCATGCCTAAGATATTTAATTGGCTTAGGGAAAAAGCAAATATAAATGATGATGAATTATATAAAACATTTAACTGTGGAATAGGAATGGCAATTATTGTAGATCATGATAATAAAGAAGAAGTAATAAGAATTCTAGAAAAAAATGGTGAAACTGTTTATGTTCTTGGATATATTGCCAGTAGAGATTTAAATGAACCTCAATCTGAATTTATTTAAAATTTTTAGCTTTACAATATTTTTATTATGCTCAGTAAATGCGGGTGCTAAATTATTTCCAAAGAATTTTCATAGCGAATATCAGTTATTTCAAAAAAATAATGTCCTGGGAAAAGTAGTTGTTGATTTTTCTTTAAAAAATAAGAATTATGAAATAAAAGCAATAACAAATGCAAAAGGAATTATGAAGCTTTTAGGAGATCGGGAAGTTATAAGTAAAGGTATATTAAATTTATATGGGTTTTCACCTAAAAAATTTGAAATAAAAAATAAGAAAATACCAAAAAAAAATATTTTAGTAATGTTTAATTATAAAGATAAAATAATAGAATTAAAGTACAAACAAGAAACAAAAAAAATATTATTAAAGAACAAACATTTTGATTTACTAACTTATTTATATCAATTTAATTTCGAATCTCTAAGTAAAGAGAAATATATTTTTGAAGTAGTGGATGGAAAAAAGAGTAGGACATATATTTACAATAAAGTTAGAAATGATTTTATTAAAACTCACTCAGGAAAATTTGAAGCAGATGTTTATGAAGGAGAGATAAAAGGTAAGAGTAATTCAAAACACTATTTATGGATCCTAAGGGAGCCGTATAGAATACCATTAAAAATAGAGGTAGTAACAGATGTGGGCATTAAGATAGAACAAGTTTTATTAAAAACAAATTTATTACCAGCTGAATAGAAAAAATGAGAAATCGTTTATTAATATATGGAATATTAATTTCTATTGGAATACATTTTATAATTTTATCAAATATAAGTTTTGATATTAAGGATAATAAGCCTCTCAATATTCAATTAGTAAAAATGCCACCGGGGTTAATTAAAGAAAATTTACCTCCACAAAAAAAAATAAAAAAAAAATATAATAAGAAGTTTAAAAAAGAAGACATAATTAGCAAGGAAAATTTGAGTAAAGAAGAAGTATATTGTGATTTATGTGAACCGGTTAAAGATTTTAAACGACCTAAAGATGAACTAATCTTTGGCGACTCAGTAAAGTCAATTTCAATGATTTACAAAGTCCTTCATGATCTTGGTCCAACTAAAGGAGCAATGAGCAAAATTAGGCCATTTGGTAGTGATGGTCTAGTTATTGGTAGTAATAAAAATAATTCGAAATCAGTAGTTGGAAATTTAACAATTCAATATAAAGTTGATAAAAAAAAATATTTTATTGATTATGAAGCTAAAGCAACAGGAGTTAGCTCATTATTTTATTCTAAGCCTTTGATACAAAAAAGTAGGGGCACTATAAATGCATTAGGTCTGAGACCCGATTATTTTTTATATAATCATGGCAAAAAGAAAAAATCGGAAGTATATTTTGATTGGTCTAGAAAGATTTTAATTATAAATAGGAAAGGAAGTGAAAAAAAATATGATTTAACTAATCAAGCACAGGATCAGTTAAGCTTCATGTTTCAATTTATGTTCTTAGACCCATTAAATAAAATGCAGATACCAATTACTAATGCAAAAGTTTTTAAAATTTATAATTATCATTATGTAGATGAAATAAAAATTGACACTAAACTTGGTAATCTTGATGTTTTGCATGTAGCAAAATTTAATTATCAGAGTCCAGAAAGAATCGATTTATGGTTATCAAAAAAATTTGGGTATTTACCAGTTAAAATATCAATTACTGAAGATGATTTAAGTAGAATTATTCAAGAAATAGATAATCTAGAAATAGAGAAAACCCATGAATAAAATAATAATTAAGGCTTGCTCAGAAATTTTAAGGGAGCAATTTTTACTTTCAGGTCCTGCTGATCGTCAGTTAAGTATTTTTTTTAAAAATAATAGATATTTAGGAAGTCATGATAGATCGGATCTTTCAGATTTATATTACGGGGTAATTAGAAATAAAAGATACTTGACTGAAAATATAGGTGAAGAAAGTCCAAGAAAATTAATTTTAATTTATATGATATTAGTCTTGGGCAAAAGTATAAGAGAAGTATCTAATTTAATTGATAGACATGATTTAAAGTGGCTTAAAGATAAAAAAGCTAATAAAATCGAGTTAAAAGGGTGGCCTTCAAAGCTAAGCATGCCAGATTGGATTTGGGAGAAATTATTAGAACAATACGGTGAAAAATCCTTAATTAGTTTAGCAAAAAGTTTATTAAAACCAGCTAATTTCAATTTGCGAGTAAACTTACTAAAAGAAAAAAACATAAAAAAAGTTATTGATGATTTAATTGTTAGCTTACCTGACTTAAAAAATAAAATAACAAAAACTAATATGTCTCCAACATGTATTTCTTTACCTAGAGGAATATCTATTCAAAAAAATAATTTATTTTTAGATGGCATAATTGAGGTCCAAGATGAAGGAAGTCAAATATTATCTTATTTAGTGAATCCAAAAAGAGGATCGATGGTTGCAGATTTTTGTGCTGGAGCTGGAGGAAAAACTTTAGCGATTTCCGCAATAATGAAAAATACAGGAAGATTATACGCTTTTGATATTTCTGAAAAAAAATTAATTAATTTAAAAAAGAGGTTAAAAAGGTCTGGAGCGTCAAATATTATTTCTCATAAAATAATTCATGAGAATGATATAAAGATAAAGAGATTACGTGAAAAGTTTGATAGAGTTCTTGTTGATGCTCCTTGTACAGGGCTTGGAACTTTGAGAAGAAACCCAGACTTAAAATGGAAGCATTCTCCTGAATCTCTAAAGGAATTGAATATTAAGCAGAATTTAATAATCAATTCAGCTTCTAAATTATGTAAAATTGGTGGACATTTAATATACGCAACATGCAGTTTATTGGCTCAAGAGAATGAAGAAATCATAGAGCAATTTCTATCTCAAAATAAGAATTTTAGACTATTATCACCAGAGCCTATTTTAATAAAATATAATATAACTTTGAAAACTCATAAATATTTAAAGTTAAGACCTGATGAGCATAAGACTGATGGTTTTTTTGCTGCAATATTAGAAAGGTTTGAATAAATGAATAATATAAATAAATTAATTTTTATAGCTGCTACCTCAGGAATTTTATTAGGCTTAATAATAAAATTTTTTCCAAATTTATTTTTTGTGGACTATTTATTAACTGCAACTGATTTATTAGGCAAAATTTTTATAAAAAGTTTAAAGATGATTTTAGTTCCCTTAGTTTTTTTCTCCATTATTGTTGGTGTTTCTAATTTAGGAAGAGGCAAGAATTCAAGCGTTATATGGAAATCTACATTTCTATATTTTGTTACAACTATGTCTATTGCAATTACTCTAGCTTTAGTCGTTATGAATATTATACAACCTGGCATTGGCCTAAGTATTGATTCTTGGCAATCAGCTAACATTGGGATCTCAAATACTATGACAATTCCAGAATTTTTTAAACAATTCTTATTAAGCTTATTTGAAAATCCTTTTCATTCTCTCGCTTCTGGAAAGATACTCCCATTAATTGTCTTTTCAATCATTATTGGCATTGCTTTAAATGATAAGCAAGATAAGTTTATGGCAGCTAAAAATATTTTTACCAGCCTTTATGAAGTTATGCTAAAAATTGTTCATTGGTTAATGCTTTTTGCACCATTAGGCGTATTCGCACTTTTAGTAAATATGATTGTTAGTCAGGATACCGAACTATTTTCTCAGCTTGGTATTTTTATTTTTACAGTAATATTTTTAATTATGTTTCATGGATTAGTGATCTTGCCGACTATTTTATATATATTAACTAAAATTTCACCTATGTATCTATGGAAAGAAGGTAGGCCAGCTTTTATTACGGCATTTGCTACTAGCTCAAGTGCAGCAACTCTTCCAATTACATTAAGTATAGCTAACGATAATTTTAAAACTAATAAAGGAGTTTCTAACTTTGTCCTACCTTTAGGGGCTACTATGAATATGGATGGTACTGCTTTATATGAAGCAGCTGCAGCATTATTCATAGCAAACTTAGTTGGAATGGATTTAACTTTAGCTCAACAACTTATATTATTTTTGACAGCTATGGTTGCATCAATTGGGGCTCCAGGAATTCCTAGTGCTGGGATGGTTACTATGGCAATGGTTTTACAAGTCTTAGGTTTACCTTTGGAAGCTTTAGCTATACTTCTTCCGATGGATAGGTTGATCGATACATTTAGAACAACAATTAATGTTGAGGGTGATTTGGTTGGGGCACTAATTATTAATAAAATTTCTAAGTCTTAAATCTATTTTTCTTTTTTTCAATAAACCCTATTGATAAAGAATAAGCAGCAGGTATTACAATCAATGTCAGTAAGGTACTAGAAATCATCCCTCCAATAACTGCAATTGCTAATGGACCGTTTGATTCAGACCCAGCACCATAACCTAAAGCTGCAGGAAGTAGGGCTAATATTAGTGTAAGTGAAGTCATTAATACTGGTCTAAGACGGATAGGACACGCTTCTAGAAGAGCTTGGTCTGTCTTTTTCCCCGATTCTTTTAGTTGATTTGTCATATCTACCAATAAAATAGAATTTTTTGCAACAAGCCCAATTAAAAGAACCATCCCAATCATTGAGTAAATATTGAGACTGTTACCAGTAATCCATAATAAAAATATACCGCCAATTATAGCTAATGGTTGAGCTAACATTACTATTAGTGGTTGGAAAAATGAGTTAAATAAACTTGCTAGCACCATATAAAGTAATATAGTTGCAAGAATAAAAACAAATATAATGTTACTCATTGTTTTTGCTAATTCTTTGGCTTGACCTTCTAATTTAATTGAATATTCTCCTGGAAGAATATTTTCACTAGTCTCTTTAACTAAACTAATAGCTTCACCAAGAGATATTGTTGGATTAGAATAAAAATTGGACGAGTATTGTAAATCTTGGCGTCCCATTACAGCTGGTCCAAGCTCTTGATGGAATGAAGCTATTGAATCAAGGCGAATTAGTTCACCAGTTTTACTTCTTAAATATATTTTATTAAGATCATTTAATTTTTCAAATGACCCTTCTTTTGCTTTCATTCTAATATCATATCTATGGCCATCACCTGGTTCGTCATTAAATCTTGCTACATTTAATCCATTACTAAGAACAGAAATTGCTTCAGCAATATCAGCAGCAGCGATTCCAAAACTAGAAGCCCTTTCTCGATCTATATCCAAAATCATTTGAGGAAGATTGAGTTGCAAATTGAGATCAATCCTTCCTAATCCTTCATTTTCAGATAGCTTTATTAATAGCTCATCACTCAAAGCCGCTACTTTTTCAATACTTGGGCCGGTAATTGAAAATTGTAATTTTTCTGAACGCCTTCCGCCAGCAAATGAAACTCCTGAAGGAAATGCTTTGACACCAGCAAGTTGATTAAAATCAATTCTCATTCTGGCCATAATTTCAGATTGAGATAGTGAACGCCGATTTTTTTCTTTCAGCCTAACGCTAATAAAGCCGCTGTTAACTTGTCCTCTACTTCCCAATCCAATTGATGAGAAAACGCTAGCAGTATAATCATCATATTGATTAATAATATTTTCAATCTCTAACAACTTATTATAGGTATATTCCATATTAGAGCCTAAGGGTGTTTTGAATCTGACTGTAAAACGACTTTCATCTTGTTCTGGTACTAATGTTTTTTCTACCTTCGAAAAAAGAGTACTACTTACAAGCACTATGAGAAAACTTGAAATTAAGACTTTAAATCTATTAGATAGAGTCCAGGCTAAAATTTCCTTGTAATTAGTATCTAGTTTTTCAAAAAATCTATTTAACCCTCTTAACCAATAAACCTCTTTTTCTTTCATTGCTAAAAATTTTGAGCACAACATAGGAGTTAATGTTAATGAAATAATTAATGAGACTAGTACCCCAGCTGTAACTACTATTGCAAAAGATTCAAAGAAACGCCCAATAATTCCATCCATAAAAATAACTGGGGCAAAAATACATACCAAAGCTAAGGAAGAGGCTAGGACTGCAAAGACAACTTCCTTACTACCATTAATAGCTGCATTAAAAATATTTTTATCAATATTTTTTTGGTGCCGAAAAATATTCTCAAGAACTACAATTGAGTCATCAACCACAACCCCAATTAAAAGGATAAGCGCAAGTAAGGTCATACTATTAAAAGTAAAACCATAAAAATACATTACTGCAATCGACCCAAAAAGAGAAATAGGGATAGCAATGGCAATGATTAATGTAGAACGAAGTGATTTTAAAAAGAATAATACAACTAAAGCTGCTAATAAAGTTCCTTCAAGAATATGATTTTGAAGTGACTTAACCATAGATTTAATAAAAATTGAATCATCAGTTGATACTTTTAATTTTAAGCCTGGTGGTAGGCTAGGTCTTATTTCAGTGTTAACTTTTTCTTTGATTTTATTGATAATATCAACAGTATTTGAATTTGCTACTTTTATAATTCCTAGACCAATTGATGGTTCATTATTATGTCGAGCAGTTTGTCTATAATCATCTAAACCATCTTCCACTTCTGCGATATCATTGATCTTGATTGGTCCACCATCTCGATAAGCAATAATCATTTTTTTTAAATCTTTAATTTTATGAAACTCTAAATCTAATTTAAACATTTTTTCTGATTGAGCTCTTACTAGGAAGCCACCAGGTAGCTGAACATGTTCTTTATTAAAGGCAGAAACTAGATCTTTAGCAGTTATTTTTAATGCTGCCATTTTTTCAGGGAGTAAGTTAATTCTTATTGTTCGATCTCTTCTCCCACCTAAGGTAACATAACCAACACCATCAACTGTTTCCAATTTTTTCTTTAAAATATTATTGGCATAGAGATTTAATTGTTGAATAGTTCTGTCGCCAGTTAGACCTAGCCACATAATCGCACTTGCATTTGTTTCAACTTTTCTAACAACTGGAGGCACAATGTCATCGGGTAATCGCCTAGCCAATCTGCTTACCTTAGATTGAATTTCATTAAAGGCAACCTCGATATCTTTATCTAAATTAAATGTGATACTTACCACAGATACTCCCGGAGAAGATTCTGATTTAATAGACTCAATACCCGGAGTTGTGTTTACAGCCTCCTCTATTAGATTGGTAATACTAGAATCAATAATTTCTGGATTAGCACCCTCTAGAGTAGTTGTAACAGTGAGAATAGGAAATTCAATTGTAGGAAATTTATCAAGACCAATTTTTTGGAAACTAATAATTCCTAATAAAACAAATATCGCAGAGATCATCCAAGCTAGGACATGTCTTCGAATTGAAATTTCAGGTAATGTCATATCTTATTGCGCTGAAATATTAATTTTAGTTTGATCGGTTAAATATCCTGCACCATCAAGAGCAACTATCTCGTCTTGTTTTAAACCAGAAATAATTTCAATGACACCATTTTGATTAATACCTAGCTTAACATTCCTTTGGTCTACTTTATTTCCATTGACAACATAAACAACCTGACCAGCTGGTCTTAAAACAACACTTTGTTCTGGAACTGCTAATGCTTGTCTAGTGCTAAATACTATTGTTCCTTTAACACTAGCCCCAGGTTGCCAGTCTAATTGATTTTCAATATCAGCAATAACATCGATAGACCTACTATCGGACATTAATTTAGGTTTTAATTCTGCTATTTGAGAAATAATTTCATTCTGCGAGGTCGGACTTTTAAGTTTTATTGAGATACCAGCTTTTAATTTAGAAACCAATTTTTCTGGGAATGGAATATGAGCTCTAAGTTTTTTATTATTTATAACTTGAAATATTGGATCACCTATTTTAAGAAAGTCCCCTATAGACGGAATCTGTTTTTCGATTCTCCCAGAAATTGGAGAGAAAATCTTTGTTTTTTCAAAACTAGATTGCGCAATATCCCTTTTTGATAAAGCAACTTCTAGTTCTTCATATGTTTCATTTTTTTCAGTTAGAATAGCATCTAAAGCATTTACAGAAATAAATTTCTTTCCTACTAATTTTTTATTCCTTTCGTAATTTTTTTCTTGATTGACGAGGCGAGTTTTTAATCGTCTTACCTCGGCTTTTGCAAGAGTTAATTCATATTTATAATTTTTTTCATCAATTTCTGCAAGGAGGTCCCCTTTATTAACGGTTTTCCCAGTTCTAGCATAGAGTTTGACTACATTCCCTTGAATTTCTGCAGATACAGTCGGATCAATTATTCCTTTGATTGACCCTATTGCCGTTTCTTTTTCTTCAAAATTTTTCAATATAACTTCACTAGTAGTTATATAAATTTCTTTCTTTGTATTTTTCATTTCCGATTTTTTATCTCCACAACCGAAAAGCATAAGTGTTAAAAAAATTAAAGTTAAAAAGTGTTGTAAATTATTAGCCATGAAGATTTTCCGCATTAATTAAATCCCAATTAAAAAAAGGACCCGGGTCCGTTTTTCTTTCAGGCGCAATTTGATTGTGCCCAACAATATCATTAATTGGGTAACTTTTACATAGACATTTTAAGAGATTTATAAGTTTCATATATTGTATATCTTCAAATGGTATCAAATCAGAACCTTCAAGTTCTATTCCTATCGAGAAGTCATTACAGTTAGAATTATTTTTCCAATTTGATTTTCCAGCATGCCAAGCTCTATCTCTGCAGGAAACAAATTGTAATAATTTCCCTGTTCGCTTAATAAGAAAGTGAGAAGATACCTTGAGGTCTTTAATCTTTTTAAAATAAGGATTTTTGTTAGTTAATAATTTATTTGTAAAGAAATCCTCAATAAATGTCCCCCCAAATTTATTTGGTGGCAAGCTGATACTGTGAATTACTATCATATTAATTAACGTATCTTTTGGTCGGACATCAAAATTATTAGATTTAAGGAAAATAGCTTCCTTAACTAGGCCATTGGCGCTTAATTCATAAAAGTTACATGATGACTTCATATAAATCGCTTATAATATTTTGAAAGTAAACTATATGGAAAGTCTAATGGTTTTTGTTAGTTTTTGCATCAAATTAGTATTGTTAAGGAGAAAGTAATGGATTGGAAATATTTTTATGACTTTATTATATTTGGTATTGTAGATAATGGAGTAATGTTAATGGGAGCTTTTTTCGGCTTAGGGTTAGAAAAATACTTACCAAGTAAATTACAAGTAGGTTTAGGAGCGGTCATTGGGGCTGGTATTGGTAATGCAGTTAGTGACTTTGCAGGGGGATTGGCAAGTGGAAATTTAGTATTAGCAATTGGTACTGGACTTGGATGTTTGATTGCTATGATAGCAATACCGCTATTTCACAACATACAGAAATATCTTAGCAAATAGATAATTTAATTTTAAGACTCTATTGCTGTTTGTTCTATGAACTCATCATTCAAATAGGCTTATGGTTTACCGTCACTTTTTTTGTTCTTATTTTATTTGATACTGAGTCAAATTTATTACAATATATTTTATGGATATCATCAGGAGTTTACTTTGTTTGGTCGTGGGCATGCGGTGGTCAAACATTGGCAATGAGAGCTTGGAAATTAAAATTGATCTGTCCTTATGATAGCTTGTGGTTTTATTTTATAAGATATATATTTGTAACCATTGGAGCTATGCTTTTTTTTACTTCTTTTTTATGGGTATTTTTTAATAAAAAGAATCAATATCTTCACGACTTTATTTTAGGCTCAAAAATTATAGACGTTCGAATTTAGATATTAAAAATAAGCCAATTAATAAAAATATAAATGTTGGTATTAAAGAGCTTATAAAAGGTTGCCAGTCATTTAGGAGGCCTAAATGCCTAGTCATTGTGTTGAGAATTTGATAAGAAATACCAATTACGATACCAAAAAACATCTTTAAATATTTTCCTCCCGATCTTTCTTGTAAAAATCCAAAAGGGACTGCAAAAATTAACATTACCAGAGGCATGATTGGGTGTATTAATTTTTCCCATAAAGCAATTTCATAGCGGGTAACTTTTTGATTATTTAATTTTAGATAATTTATAAATTTAGCTAAATTAATAGTGGACATTTTTTCTGGTGATATGATAAGTGCATTCATCATTTCTGGTCGAATTAAAGATTTCCAATTACCATTTTCAATATTTTTCGTAGTAATTTTTTTTTCGTCAAGTAAAGTTAATGAGATATTTTTAAGTTTCCATTGCCCATCTTCAAATATACCTTGAGCTGCATTAACTATAGTTCTTAGTTTGAAATTATTATCGAATTCATAAATATGAATATCTTCAAGCGTACTATCAGGCAAAACATTCTCAATATTGACAAAACTTTTACCATCTTTTATCCAAAATCCAGATTTAAACTCCTGACTTACAACGGAATCAGTAGAACTAATTTTTAGTTGTTGTGCATTTTTTTCACTATTGGGGCTAATTAGGTCGCCAATAGCAAATGTAAGTAAGCAAAAAAATAACCCAACATAAATTAAAGAAGCAGCAATTTTTTTAATTGATAATCCACTAGATCTCATAACAGTAAATTCTGAATTTTGAGAAAGATCCCCAACCGTAAACATTGCCCCGATAAGGACAGCTAGAGGTATAATTTCATATATATGACCGGGGGCACTTAACACAACATAGTTAATGACTTGAAACAAACCATACCCACCTTTACCAAGATCATTAATTTCCTGAATAAAATCAAAAAAAGAGAAAAGCGCAATAAGCCCAAGCATAATCATAGTAATATTTATAAAAAATTCTTTATTTAAATATTTTGTGATTTGTTTCATTATCTTTTGAAAAATTTCACTGGAAAAAAAGGTAGGTTTAGGGACCGTCTATAAAATAAATAGATAGCAAGAACTGCGAAAGATAAATGAACTGGCCAAAGCCCATACAAAATTTTTGTATTACCAATCGCAACAATACTATGAGATACCCCCAATAAATTGTTATAAATAACAAATAATAATAGTGCAAGAATAATGTTTAAAGAACGCCCTGAACGAGGATTAATGACACTTAAAGGTATTGCAAGAAACACTAATAGTAAAGCAGATATAGGCAAAGATAATCTCCAATAAAGCTCAGCCTTATATCTACTCGAATCTGAGGCTAAAAGTTCTAAAGTACTTTTAGCCTCATAAACTTCACCAACTGAAATTATTTTAGGAGTTTCTTTTTCAATAAGTATGCCGTATTCATTATAATCAGTGGTTGAGAACTCCTGTGAATTTGATCGCCCCTCATATCGTCTCCCTTCTTTCATAATTATATAATCTTCGCCTCTTTTATTTTCGGCTCTTACCCCTTCGTTAGCTACAATAATTCCAACTTTTCCATTTTGAACAGACTGTACAAAGATATTTTTAACTATGTTACCGAGCTCGCTAAATCCTTCTACATAAAAAATACGATTATCTGATCTAGATTCTTTAAAAACACCAGGAGTTATTGTTGCTAACTCATCTCTACTTTTTAAACCTTTCTTAAATTCTTCTGCTTTATGAATTGCCCAAGGACTTATATAAAAGGAAAGCGCCGTAATTAAAATTATAATAGGCAAGCTAAATATCAGAATTGGTTTAATAAGTTTAGATAAACCTACGCCGGAACTGAACCATATAACCATCTCACTGTCTTTGTACCATCGGGTCAATGTTATTAAAACCGTTAAAAAAAGTGTTAACGAGAGTAATAATGGTAAATGTTTGAGTAAATTAAAAACAAGAATAGTATCGATTGCGTCATTAGGTATAATACCTTTTGAAGCTAGGCGGAAAATATAGACTGATCTTTGCGCAATAACTACACCAGAAAGGATTAGAATTGTTGATAATGAGGTATAAAATAATTCTTTTGTTAAAGACGTTTTAAATAGCATGACCCTAAAGTTCTGATTTGAATATATAAAGGATATTAAATGAAATTCACCATAAAAACAGATTTAATTGCCCGTATACCTGCTGATATTATAACATTGGCAGTCAATGATAAAAATCAAATATTATGCGAGAAACAAATAGATAATATGACTTTGAAACATTTGAATAAAATTTTGAAGTTGGGTGATCTTGATAAAAGAACTGGTTCAACATTATTAGTTCATGGTAGTAATACATACTCAAGAATAATTTTATTAAGAATTGGAGTCCATAAAGATTTAACTCCAAAACAATTTTTTAAGGGGATAGTGAGTGCATCTAATGAACTAAAAAATATAAATTTTACAAAGATTATATTTCCAATTAATCAATTCGTTAATAAGTTTATAACAGAACAAGCTACAACTGAATATCTTGTAAGAGCTTTAATTGATCAAGGATATATTATAAATTCACTAAAAACTCAAAATAAATCGAAACCTGCAAACTTCCAAGTTTATCTGCATACAAATACTTCGGTTACAAAAGAAATAAAACAGGGACTAAAGAATGGTCAGGCAATTGGTAAAGGTTTAGACCTTACCAAAGACCTTGGTAATTTACCTCCAAATATTTGTACACCAACTTATCTTGCTATTGAAGCAAAAAAAATAGCACGTGAATACAAAATGAAAGTGACTATTTTAGAGCAAAAGCAAATTGAGAAGTTAAAAATGGGATCTTTTCTGTCAGTTGCAAAAGGAAGTAGAGAGGCGCCTAAATTTATAGTCTTAGAACATAAGAAGGGAACAAAAAATCAAAAACCAATAGTATTGGTAGGGAAGGGAATAACATTTGATGCAGGCGGTATATCAATTAAACCCTCACCAGCTATGGATGAAATGAAATATGATATGGGTGGTGCTGCAACAGTCTTAGGTGTAATGAAAACAGTAGGAGAATTAAATTTACCCTTAAATATAATTATGGTTGTCCCAACATGTGAAAATTTACCTGATGGTAAAGCTGTAAAACCTGGAGACATAGTCAAAAGTATGTCTGGGCAAACTATAGAAGTACTTAATACTGATGCTGAAGGTAGATTAATATTATGTGATGCTTTGACTTATTCAGAAAGATTTAAACCTGAAGTTGTTATTGATGTTGCTACTTTAACTGGTGCTTGTGTTATTGCATTAGGCCATCATATTTCCGCGGTGTTTAGTAACTACAATGCATTGGCTGATGAATTAAAGACTGCAGGAGAAAAGGCATTAGATCCAGTATGGCAGATGCCAATGACGGATGAATATCAACCTCAACTTAATAGTAATTTTGCAGATATGGCAAATATTGGTGGGCGAGCGGCAGGAAGCATAACAGCAGCTTGTTTTTTATCAAGGTTTGCTAAAAAATATAATTGGGCCCACATAGATATCGCAGGAACTGCATGGAAGTCTGGAAATGCCAAAGGTTCAACTGGGCGCCCAGTAAGTTTATTAAGTGAATTTCTTATTAATAGAACAACAAAGTAAGAATTAATTTTCTATGAATGATAGGTATTCTTCTTTAGATAAGTAATCTTCCTCGTTGAATTTATTTACAAGTGAAATTTTGCATAGCCAAATTTCATGAGGTTTTTCATTTATACTTTCTGGATTATTTATAGAGTCTTTATTAATAAAAGTAATTTCACCATTTGCAGGAGCAATAATATCTGATGCAGTTTTGACAGACTCAATTGACCCTAATGGAGAATTCATTTTAAATTTATTTCCTAAAGTGATGTCAATGTAAACAATATCTCCTAACAAGCCTTGAGCAAAATCTGTAATACCTAGGAGGTATTCATTTTCTTGATAGGGCTTTATCCATATATGTTCTTTTGTGTAAAATAAACCATCAATATAATTCATTATTTTCCTAACTTAATTTAGATTAAACACTACACTATAATTTTAGAGTGACAAATAAAATTAAACTGTATATCATCATGTGAAGTTAAATAAATCAAGGGTTTTTAGTGAATTTGTTTTTAAAAAGTATTTTATTAGTTTTATTTTTATTTTCTACCCATCAAGCCTTTGCAAAAGAACCTCTCTCCTCAAAAAATATAAGCCTTTACGTTAAAAATAGTAAAAGTTTAAAAGTTCGCTCTTTGAAAGCAATTGTAGTGAATCAAAATACAGGTGAGGTTATTTATGAAAAAAAATCGGATGTAAAAGCATCTATTGCATCTTTAACTAAATTGATGACTGCTATGGTAGTTCTTGATTCTGGTATGGATCTTAATAAAAAAATTAAAATAACAAAAGCTGATATTGATAGAGTAAAGCGAACGACCTCAAGATTACCAATTGGATCAAAATTAAGCAGATATGAGCTATTAAAAGCAGCATTAATATCATCTGATAATAGAGCAGCTTTTGCCTTAAGTCGCTCATATCCATCTGGTAGAAAAGGTTTTATTAATGCAATGAACGTAAAAGCAATTCAGTTAGGAATGCAAAATAGCCAATTTCGAGATCCTACCGGACTGGATAAAAGAAATATTTCTACAGCAAAAGATTTACTTAAATTAGTAAGAGCTGCATATCAATATTCTGTAATTAGGAAATTAACAACCTCGCCTTCCGAAAGTATTAAAATTGGTAAAAAGAAAAATAGTATTGGCTTTAATAATACTAATCCTTTAGTAAGAAGAGGTATATGGAATATCGGATTATCAAAAACTGGCTTTATTAGAGAGGCGGGTAGATGTTTAGTCTTACAAACAGTTATTGATGGAGAGCCTATAATTATTGTCTTATTGAATTCTTACGGAAAATTGACCAGATTTGCTGATGTTAAAAGAATTAGAAATTGGATGAATAGGATAAATAAAAAGAAAACCTAAGTTAAATTTTTTGCTGGTTTCTTTTTTGCTGGTTTCTTTTTTGCTGGTTTCTTTTTTGCTGGTTTCTTTTTCTTATTATCCTCTTCAATTTGTTTTTTTGACAATAGACTTAAGGAATCTTCCAGACTAATAGATTCCGGATCAACATTTTTAGCAATATTTACCTTTAGTGAACCTCTTTGAATATAAAAACCAAACCTACCTTTGTAAATATCAATGGAGCTTTTATTTTCAGGATCATCACCAATTTTTTTAATCGGTTTAAGAAGGTCAATTGCTTTTTCTAAAGATATCTTAAATAAGTCTTCATCTTTAGGAATGGATTTGAATTTTCCATTATGATTTACGTATGGGCCAAATCTACCAATATTTGCAATAATCTTTTTGCCAGTTTCAGGATGTTCACCTAAATCTCTTGGTAATGAAATTAATTTCAAAGCAATTTCTTCATTGAGGTCTGTTAATGATATTTCACTTGGAATAGTTATTCTTTTCGGCTTAATTTTCTTATCTTCACTTTGCTCACCCAACTGAAGATAAGGACCATATGGACCAATTAATAATAATATATTTTGTTTAGTTTCTTTTTCAACAGCTATTATTTTTGGCTCTTGAGGAAGGTCACCGTTTGTACTTCTTGTAAAGTCACAATCTGGATATCCAGAGCATGCAATGAAATTACCCCTTTTACCTAGTTTAGACAGCAATGGTTTACTACACTTTGGACAATCTTCATCAATAGATTTTTGAGTTATTTTAGAACGGTCCAAATCTTTTTTCTCACTAACTTGGTGATTAAAGTCTTTCCAAAAATTAGCTAAAACTGATAACCATTCTTTTTTATCAGCTGCAATATCATCTAATTGCGATTCTAATTGTGCAGTGAAATCATAATCTACATAATGGCTGAAGTGCTCAGTTAAGAAATCATTTACAACTTTACCAACATCAGTCGGCATGAATCTTTTTTTTTCAAGAATAACGTATTCCCTATCTTGAAGTGTTGAAATAATACTTGAATAAGTTGAGGGTCTCCCGATACCATATTCTTCTAAAGTTTTAACAAGGCTTGCTTCTGAATATCTTGGTGGTGGTTCAGTAAAGTGTTGCTCACCTTTTATTCTTTCGATGTTCAAAATTTCACCAACTTCTAAAGGTGGGAGTGTTGAAGAATCTTCTTTTTCATTAGAAGGCGTATCTTCATCTTCCATATAGACTGACATAAAACCCGGAAATTTTAAGGTTTGACCCGATGCTCTAAAAATACTTTCCCCTTTTCCAATTTCAAGGTCCACACTAACTGCGTCAAATATAGCTGGAGTCATTTGACAAGATAATGTTCTTTGCCAAATCATTTCATAAAGTTTGAACTGTTCATCGCTCAGATATTTTTTTAAATTTTTAGGAGTTTTACTTATATCTGTTGGTCTGATTGCCTCATGAGCTTCTTGGGCATTTTTTGCTTTTGTTTTGTAGCCAATAGCAATTTGTGGGAGATAGTCTGAATCGTAATTATTTTTTATGTGTTCTCTTATTTGTTGTATTACATCATTTGATAAAGTCATTGAATCAGTTCGCATATAAGAAATCAGTCCAACTGTTTCACTTCCGGTATCAATACCTTCGTATAGTTTTTGTGCAATGATCATAGTCCGTTTTGTTGTAAAACCAAGTTTTCTTACAGCCTGTTGTTGGAGTGTAGATGTTGTAAATGGCGCTGCAGGATTTCTAATTCTTTGTTTTTTATCAATCCTTGAAATTCTAGTCTTACCACCACTTTTTAAAAGTAATTCACCAACAATTTTTTCACTTTGTTTCTTTTCATTTACTGTAAACTGCTCTAATTTTTCATTATTAAAAATATATAATTTCGAAGAAAATTGGGATTGATTTTTTTTTGCTTCTAGATGTAAAGTCCAATATTCTTTAGCTAAAAATTTCCCTATTTCTGCTTCACGTTCCATTATTAATCTTAGTGCAGGGCTTTGAACTCGTCCAGCAGAAAGACCATAACGTATTTTTGACCAAAGTAAAGGGGATAAATTAAAGCCTATTAGATAATCTAAAGCTTGTCTTGATTGTTGAGCTCTGACTAATGCCAATGCTATATCTCTTGGCTCTTCAATTGCTTGAATAATAGCTGATTTTGTAATTTCTTGGAATACAACTCGTTTAAGTAATTTATTTTTTAATAATTTTTTTTCATTTAAAATTTCAGCGATATGCCAGGCAATTGCCTCTCCCTCTCTATCAGGATCAGTAGCTAGGAGTACAGCATCAGATTTTTTTACTGCCTTTGTAATTGCATCCATGTGTCTTTTGTTTCTGTCGATAAGAGCATATTTCATTTCAAAATTATCGGTATTAATACCTTCTGATTTTGGAAGTAGGTTTCTTATATGACCGTAAGATGCTAGAACTTCAAAGTCGCTCCCTAAATACTTAGACAATGTTTTTGCTTTGGATGGGGATTCAACTATGAGTAGTTTTGTCATTATTATTTTATTAAGGCTTATATCTAGTAAAAATTATGCATCATAAGGATAAAGTTAGAACTATTCAAGCTAAATCAAATAAAAAGTCAAAGTATTATTGTTAAAAAAATGAAAGGTGTTTAAATTTTTATTCACTATTGAAGGATCTGCCACCATCTACATTTAATATATGACTTGTAATAAATGGCGCATTCAATAATAAGAACTCGACTGCTTTAGCAATGTCATCTGCAGCACCAACTTTTTTGAGCATAGTTTGTGAAATAACTTTTTTTTGGTATTTCTCATTAAACTCATTTGATTTCTCTGGCCACAGAACAGGACCAGGCGCAACTGCATTTACTCTAATTTCTGGACCAAGTTCTTGTGCGAGTGATTTAGTTAATGTCGTTAATCCAGATTTTGCAATTGAATAGATAATATAATTTTTTTTAGGATTTGTTATATGCGCATCAGTAATATTAATTATAGAACCGTTAGTTTTTTTTAAAAAAGGACTAGCTTCTTTAGATAAGAAGAGAGATGCTTTAAGGTTACTTCCAATGAGTTCATTCCAATTAATTTCATTAATATTATCTATTTTAGTTGGATAATAAGTTGAAGCATTATTAATAAGAAAATTTAATTGCCCATAAATTTTAATTGACTCATTAATAATTAAGGCATAGCTACTTGGATCTAAAAGATCTGCTTGAATTATTGAAACAGAACTTTTTCTAATTTTATTTAATTGATTTTGAAGAGCAATTGCTTCTGACTTTGAATTTCTATAATGAATAATTAAGTCAATATTGGCTTTGTGGAGTCTTTGACATATTGCTTTGCCAACTCTTTTAGCTCCACCAGTTATTATTGCAACTTGTTTTTTTTTATTCATTTTCGGTTTAAATATTATTTGAGGTTATTATAATCTATCAATATGAAAAATTTCATAAAATTCTTTATAACTATCAAATGACTATTTCAAAAATTAGACCTATTAGAAGTTATGTGCTTAGGCAGGGACGGCTTACTAAGTATCAATTAAAGGGCATTAAATTACTTTCCCCAATTTATACTATTCCTTTTGGGAATAATGTTTTGGAATGGGAAAATATTTTTAAAAGTGAAAAAAAAAGAATTATTGAAATAGGTTTTGGAATGGGGCATACAACTGCTGAAATTGCTAAAATTATTAGGAACTCAAATTTTATTGCAATCGATGTTCATTCTCCCGGAGTTGGAAATCTTTTAAATATAATTAAAGAAAAAGATATAAAAAATTTAAGGATCATTCAGCATGATGCAGTTGAAGTATTAGAAAAAATGGTTCTTGATGAGAGCTTAGATGCAGTGCATATTTTTTTTCCAGATCCGTGGCATAAGAAACGTCATAATAAAAGAAGATTAGTTCAGCAACCTTTCCTAGAGTTAATAAGTAGAAAATTAAAAAAAGGAGGTTATATTCATATAGCAACAGATTGGGATGATTATGCTAATTGGATAATAAAGTTATTTGAGAAAAATCTAATATATAAACCTAGAAATAGTGATTTTTCTAAAAAACCCTCATATAGACCTATAACTAAATATGAAAACCGAGGGGTTAATTTAGGGCACCAAGTTTGGGATATGATTTTTGTTAAGAGTTAACCAGCTTTGAATAATTGTATCTGCCTCTTCAACACCTTGTTTTTTTAAACTCGAAAAAAGTTGAATAGTACAATTTTTCTGGAAAGAATTTGACCATTTTGTTTGAACTATTTTTTTTACATCATCTAGTGTTCTAAGAGATTTATCTCTTGATAATTTATCAGATTTTGTTAGTAATATGTGAATTGGCTTAAGTCTTGGAGCAAACCAATCAAGCATTTGAATATCTAATTTTGTTAGAGGCCTTCTGATATCCATTACAATAATAAGTCCAGCTAAACTATTTCTTTCTTGAAGATATCGAGGTAAAGTTTTAACCCAATGATCTTTAATGGTGCCAGGTACTTTTGCATATCCATACCCAGGAAGATCAACTAATGACATATGATTTCCAATACTAAAAAAGTTTATTAATTGAGTTCTGCCTGGTTGTTTACTTACATAAGCAAGACGATTTTGTTTACTTAAAGAATTAATAGCGCTTGATTTACCTGCATTTGACCTTCCAGCAAATGCAATTTCAATTCCTTCATCGATTGGAAGTTCATCAAAGTGATTTACTGAAGTAATAAATTTAGCATTTTGTAAAAAAGCCATTGCTGATTTCCCTTTTATTCTCGAGTTAATGCTATCACGTTGTGCATATTTTAGTTAAAATGTAGCCTTTTAAAAGAAATAACTTCGGAGTTATAATGATAAGAATCTTTCAATTTACTGGTTTAATTTTTACTTTTCTAAGTTTTGTTGTTAGCGCAGAAATTAGTCTATCTAAAACAGAATTGGCTAGTACAAAGAAAATCATTAATAATTTATGTATTGCTTGCCACGCAATTGATGGAAATAGCTTAATTCCAGTTAATCCTAAATTAGGAGGACAACATGCAGCATATATCACTAAGCAATTGAAAAATTTTAAAAGTGGACTTAGAGAAAATGCAGTAATGGCTGGAATGGTAGCAAATTTAACTGAAAAAGATATGATAAATCTTGGTCAATATTTCTCAGAGCAAGATATTTTGTTATCTTTATCAGAAAAAAATGGTATTGGTTCTTTGGGCGAAGAAATTTTTCGTGCTGGTTTAAAAAGTAAAGGAGTAGCAGCCTGTGCGAGTTGTCATGGCCCTTCAGGACATGGAATACCAGATAAATACCCAAGATTAAATGCACAGCATTCTCAATACACTTTATCTCAATTAAATTCATTTAGACTTGAATTAAGAAAAAATGATCCCGATTCAGTTATGCGAACTATAGCCCAGAAGTTGACTGAAAAAGAAATGCAGGCTGTATCAGATTATATTCAAGGTTTAAGGTAATTAATTCTATTAACTAGGATGCAACTTAAATTATCGTTAGTTGTCATTTGTCTATAAATATTAAAACTCGTTATTTTTGAAAAAATCAAATAAAAATTTAGAAAGTTTTATTCATCTTTTGAGCACAATGCGATTTGCAATCACAATGTTTTCTCTCCTTGCTGTTGCCTCAGTTATTGGCACCGTTTTAAAACAAAATGAACCCTATAATAATTATATTATTAAATTTGGACAATTTTGGTTTGATATTTTTAATCAATTGGGATTGTATAATGTGTATCAAGCTTTTTGGTTTTTGGCGATATTAATTTTCTTAATTACATCTACTTCGTTATGTATTTCTAGAAATACCCCCAAAATATTGAAAGATTATAAAAGTTTTCAAGATCGTATTAGAGAAAAATCACTACTTTCTTTTAAGCATTCATATCAATTTTCAACAAAAAAATTTAAAGCAAAAAAAATCATAGAATTCTTAAGCTCAAATAATTATAAGGTTAAACATAAAATCAGCAATGAAGAGGGAGATTTAATAATTGCAAAAAAAGGCGACCTTCAGAAATTAGGTTATATTTTTACCCATCTTGCTATAGTAGTTATTAGTGTTGGCGGATTGTTAGACGGAAATTTAGTTTTTAAAGTTCAGGAGTTAATGGGGACTAAACAAATTCAGGTCTTAGATCAAGAACTATCCCAAATACCTCTAGCTGGCAGAATGAGTGAAAATAATCTCTCATATAGAGCAAGTATTTTATTATCAGAAGGTGATACAAAAACAGCTGCGATTTTGAGAGCTAAGGAGGGCTATCTTGTTCAAGAAATACCATTTTCAATTACTTTAAAAGATTTCAATATTGAACATTACTCAACAGGACAACCTAAATCATTTAAAAGTGATTTATTAGTAAGAGATAAAAAAACAGGGGAGTCTATTACAAAAACAATTAGTGTTAATAAGCCTTTAACTTACAAAGGGGTAACAATTTATCAAGCCGCTTTTGAGGATGGAGGATCACAATTAGATTTATTAGTCTGGAATTTAAATTCTTCTCAACCATCTTTTAAGATGAATTCAGAAGTTTTTAAAAACAATAAACTTACTTTTGAAAATAAAAATTTAACTTTTGAATTTAAAGATTTTAGAAAGTTTAATATTTTAGAAATAAGTAACAATTCAGAACAAAAACTAAAGCCAACCAATGTAGGGCCTAATTTTTTGTATAAAGTTAGAAATGAATCTGGACAAGCTAAAGAATATCAAACTTATCAATTCCCAATATCTGTTGATGGAAATTATTATTTTATGAGCGGGACTAGAGACTCACCTCAAGAAGAATTTAAATACCTTAAGATCCCTGCAGATAAGAATTTAAGTCTTGAAGGGTTTATGATTTTTAAGTCGTTACTAAATAACCCGCAAAAAGTTAGAGATGCTATTAGTAAGGGGATTAATGAATCAGCTTTTGAAACAAAAGAAAAAAAGGAGGCTTTCAGACGAGGCACTCAAAATATTTTTAATTCTTTTATAACTGGAGGTTATAGTTCGGTTGTAGATACAATGGATTTAAATACTCCTAAGCAAGTTAAATCTTCAGACAAAGAAAGAGCAGTAAAAACTTATGTCAATATCATTTACTTAGTTGGCCAAGAGCTTATTAAGAGCTACCAAAATGATAATCAAGGTAAAATTACTTTTCCCATCAACGATTCTCCAAGATTTATACAGGATGCTCTCACTGCATACAGCGACAGTTTTTTTTATGGCGTACCTTTATATCTTGAATTAAAAGAGTTTAATCATGTCCAAGCTAGTGGTTTACAATTGACAAAATCACCAGGACAAATTTGGGTTTATTTAGGCTCAATACTTTTAGTGATGGGTATATTTTGTATGATTTATATTCAAGAAATACGCTTATGGATTCTCGTAAAAAAGGGAAGCAATAATTTGATAGTTTCCTTAGCTACTAACAGAGATCGCACAGATTTTGATCAATATGCAATAAGACTTAAAGATAATATTAAAAAGATGACTAACTGATGGGGTTAAAAATGTTAAGAAATATAAAAGATAAATTCATGGATTATTCGTTTGGCATCGCTTTAGCGTGCTTAACTATTTTAGCAATATCAAAATTTAATAACTTTATGGATATTTATGAAATTATTATCTTGATTGGGTCAGCTATTACATTTACTTGGATGGCTAGTTTATGGCCAAATTTTAAGAAATTATTTGTATATACTTTTTTATTGTCTTTTATTTCTATTTTTTTCTACAAAGGTAGTTTGGACCAAATAGAGCTCAATTTTTTCCTCAAATATTTTTTATCTAGTCAGTCAGCCATCATGTGGATGACTGCTTTATATCCATTAAGTCTAGTTACCTATTGGGTTTATTTATTTAGTAGACAAGAGTTTTATGGAAATCTTGCAACTAAAATAACTTGGTTAGCGACAATGATGGGATTTATAGGCTTACTAGTTCGCTGGTATGAGTCTTACTTAATTGGTATTGATGTTGGACATATACCCGTAAGTAACCTTTATGAGGTATTTGTTCTTTTTTGTCTTATTACGTCCTTACTTTATCTTCATTATGAAGAAAAATTAGAAATAAAAAAATTAGGAGCCTTTGTGCTTATTATAATTACGGCAGCTGTTGCTTTTATCCTTTGGTATACCTTCGAAAAAGGGGCAAATGAGATACAACCACTAGTTCCAGCTCTCCAATCATATTGGATGAAAATTCATGTGCCTGCAAATTTTATTGGATATGGGGCTTTTGCAATGGCAGCAATGATTTCAGTTGCATATTTGTTGAAAGATAAAAGTATCATGGCAAATTATCTACCAGACTTAGATGTATTGGATGAATTAACTTATAAGGCGATATCAATTGGATTCATATTTTTTACAATTGCAACAATTTTGGGCGCTGTATGGGCTGCTGAGGCTTGGGGCGGATATTGGTCATGGGATCCAAAAGAAACCTGGGCTTTAATAGTATGGTTAAACTATGCAGCATGGCTTCATTTAAGACTAATTAAGGGGCTTAGAGGAACAGTGTTGGCTTGGTGGTCTTTGATGGGCTTAATTGTTACAACTTTCGCATTTTTAGGAGTTAATTTATTTTTATCGGGCTTGCATTCTTATGGTGAACTTTAGTTTACTTTAATAAATTTAATGTAAAATATATTTTATTAATTAATATAGAAATACATTATGTCTGATAATTTAATAAATATTCAAAATCTTACTTTTGGTTACGGCAAGGAACTCCTCCATAAAGGAATCAATATGGAATTTCAGAGAGGTAAGGTTTCTGCAATTATGGGGGGCAGTGGGAGTGGTAAAACTACTATTCTAAAACTTATTGGAGGTCAAATTAAACCTAATTCAGGAAGTGTTTCTGTTGAGGGAGAGATTGTTCATGATCAGAACCTATCGGGTATTTATAAGTTAAGACGTAAGATGGGTATGTTATTTCAGCATGGAGCATTATTTACTGATCTATCAGTTTATGAGAATGTTGCATTTCCAATGAGAGAACACACCGACCTTCCTGAAAACATAATAAAAGATTTAGTTTTAATGAAATTAAATGCCGTAGGCCTACGTGGGGCTTATAAGTTAATGCCTACAGAATTATCTGGAGGAATGGCAAGAAGAGTTGCTCTAGCAAGGGCTATTGCACTTGACCCAGATATTATTATGTATGATGAGCCATTTGCAGGATTAGATCCAATCTCAATGGCTGTAATTTGTGACTTAATTCGTACATTAAATGATGCTCTTGGAGCAACTTCAATTATTGTTACTCATGATGTTGCAGAAACTTTTTCATTCGCAGACTATATTTATTTTGTTGCTGATGGTGTTGTCGCTGCTGAAGGATCTCCGAAGCAATTAATGGCCTCAAAACTTCCTTTTGTAAAGCAATTTATTCATTCGGAAAAAGATGGACCAGTTCCATTTCATGTTTCTGCACCATCTTATAATTCAGATTTGGCACTTTAGGAATTTAAAAATATGAAGAGCTTAATAAATTTTTTTGATAAAGTCGGTTACTCAATTACAAGCCGAATTAATCGCCTTGGAACAGCTGCAAGATTATTCTTTTTAATTCTTATTTCCTCAGGAGAAAGTTTTAAAAGGTTTAATTTAACTATGAAAGAAATTTATTTTACTGGTGTAATGTCTTTAGTAATTATTATAGTTTCTGCTTTTTTTGTAGGAATGGTTCTAGGATTACAAGGTTATTATACACTTCAGAAATATGGGTCATCTGAAGCAATAGGTGTATTAGTTGCTCTTGCATTAGTTAGAGAGTTAGGCCCTGTAGTAACGGCTCTTCTTTTTGCTGGTAGAGCTGGAACTGCAATTACTGCAGAAATTGGACTAATGAAAGCAACTGAGCAATTATCAGCAATGGAGATGATGGCGGTTAATCCTGTTGGAAGAATTATTGCTCCTCGTTTTTGGGCTGGCGTGATTGCAATGCCAATATTAGCATCCATCTTTTCAATGGTTGGAATACTTGGAGGTTATGTTGTAGCTGTTATTGTAATTGGAGTTGATGAGGGTGCGTTTTGGTCTCAAATGCAGGCAAATGTTGATTTTAGATATGATATTGTTAATGGAGTTATAAAAAGTTTAGTATTTGGTGTAGCTTGCACCATAATTGCTCTTTTTGAAGGTTTTGATGCGCCACCGACTGCTGAAGGAGTTAGTCGGGCTACTACAAGAACTGTAGTTACATCATCTTTAGTAATATTGGGACTAGATTTTATATTGACCTCTTTTATGCTTGGTGGGTAAACTTGTTAATTAAGGAAACTTTATGGATAAAATAAAACTTGACGCATGGGTTGGAATTTTTGTAGCAGTAGGAGTAATCTCTTTGCTTGGTCTCGCTATGAAGGTTGGAAATTTAACTTCTAATGATATAAGGGAAACTTATTCAGTTATAGCCCACTTTGAAAATATCGGAGGATTAAAACCAAGAGCTCCTATTAAAGCGGCAGGGGTTGTAGTAGGAAGAGTCAAATCAATTATTTTTGATACTAAGGCTTATCATGCAATCGTTAGAATGGACATAGATAATCGATACGTTTTTCCAAAAGATACCTTTGCAAATATTTATACAGCAGGCCTCCTTGGAGAACAATATGTTGGCTTAGAAGCAGGTGGAGATATGGATAATCTTGCTGAAGGAGATAGAATTACCCAGACTCAAGACGCAGTTGTTTTAGAAAAATTAATTAGTCAATTTCTTTATAGTAAGGCATCCGAAGAGGAAGAGTAAATTGAAAAATTTTATTATTAAATTATTTTTATTAGGAGTATTCTTTTCATCTAATACTCTAGGTGCCTTGGGTCCTGAAGAGCTAGTAAAAAAAACAGCTGAAGATGTAATTTTCGCTATTAAAGCAGATCAAGAGATTCAGAAAGGAAATAAAGAAAAAATTTATAAATTAGCTGAGGAAAAAATACTTCCAAATTTTGATTTTGAAAAAGTTGCACGATTAGTTTTGGGTCGAGCCTGGAGAACCGCAAGTGCTAATCAAAAAAAAGGCTTTATTGTTGAATTTAGAACACTTTTACTGAAAACATATGCAGTAGCCCTATCAAAATATAAAGATCAAAAAATAGAATTTAAACCAACGAGAATGTCTGATAAAGATGAAATTGTAATAGTTAAAAGTTCTATTATTCAAAGTGGCGCTCAGCCAATTAATGTTAATTATGCGCTATCAAAGAGTACTGGAAATTGGCTAGTTTTTGATATTGTGATTGAAGGGGTAAGTTTAGTTACTAATTATAGAAGTCAATTTTCCAGCGAGATTAAGCGTAATGGGATGGATACATTAATTAAGAAATTAGCTAAAAAAAATAAAGGTAAAAATAAAAAGTGAATTCAATAGAGTTTCAAAATACAAATTGGATTATGAAAGGTGATATTACTTTAATTCAAGCACCTAGTATTATGGAATTAACAATAGGCTATGAATGGAAAAATTCTGTTTTAATTGACTTAATTCAGGTCGAAGAAGTAGATACATCATTGCTAGGATTAATATTTGAATGGAAACGACAAGCTAAAAAATATAACAAAACTGTGAGAATAAAAAATACTCCATCTAATCTAGAAAGTCTAGCCAAGCTTTATGGCGTAGAAAAATTTATTTCATAATATTATTTTCAATATACAAAAAAAATAAGAGATCAATTAAGAATTTGATGAAAAAAGCTATTGCATTTAAGAGTGTTAAGAAAAATTATGGTCAATTAAAAGCTGTTAATGGGATTACTTTGTCAATTGAGGAGGGAGAGTTTTTTGGTTTACTTGGGCCAAACGGGGCAGGTAAGTCAACTTTAATTAATATGCTAGCTGGATTAGTCAGACCAACATCTGGATCTATATCAGCAATGGGATTTGATGTTGTTAAAGATTATCAAAATGCTAGACATTCTCTAGGGATTGTTCCTCAAGAATTAGTTTTTGATCCATTCTTTAATTTAAGAGAGATGCTTCGTTTTCAGGCAGGTTATTTTGGCAAAGGAAAAACTAATGATATTTGGGTTGATGAAATTATCGAACGTTTAGATTTGTCAGCAAAAGCCTCTACTAATATGAGAATGTTATCCGGAGGTATGAAAAGAAGAGCATTAATTGCTCAAGCATTGGTTCATAGGCCACCTATAATTGTTTTAGATGAGCCAACTGCTGGTGTTGATGTTGAGCTGAGACAGAAATTATGGGATTTCATTAAAGAATTAAATAATGAAGGGCATACAATTGTATTAACCACACACTATCTAGAGGAAGCAGAGGCTCTATGCAATAGAGTGGCTATGCTGAGAGCTGGTAGATTAGTTGCTTTAGATACAACTACTAATCTTTTGAAAAAATTTGCTGCAAAAAATTTGAAACTTAGACTTTCCGCAAAAAAATTATTTAAATTACCAAGTAGCATTAAAGAAATAAATTTTTCAGTTGATAATGAATTTTATACTTTTGAGTTAAAAAAAATTACTGATATTAGTAAAATTATTGCAGCATTAAATAAAGAATCTATAGAGATACTGGATATGGAAACTGTAGATCAAGACCTAGAAAATGTTTTCTTGAAACTAACGGGGAATAAAAATTAGTATGAATAGTTTGAGAAATCAATTTTTAGGAACATGGACACTTTTAAAGAAAGAACTCCTTAGATTTTGGCGTGTGGCTTTTCAAACTGTTGCTGCACCTGTAATTACAGGAATATTATATCTATTAATCTTTTCTCACGTCCTAGATAGTCGTCTCGAAGTATATGAAGGGGTTCCTTATATGGCCTTTTTAATTCCTGGATTAATTATGATGTCTCTTTTACAAAATGCCTTTTCTAATAGCTCGTCAAGCTTAATTCAATCAAAAGTAATGGGGAATATTGTTTTTCTTCTATTAACCCCTTTAAGTTACATTCAGTTATTTTTTGCGTTTCTTGTTTCATCAATAGCAAGAGGTATATTTGTAGGTATTTGTATTTATTTAATTGCTATTTTATATGTTGATTTGCCTATAGAGCACCCTTGGATAGTATTTTTATTTGCTATTTTTGGAGGAGGTCTTATGGGAGCATTTGGAATAATCGCTGGAGTTTGGTCAGATCGATTTGATCAAATGGCAGCCTTTGGAAATTTTGTAATTATGCCCTTGTCAATGCTATCTGGAGTATTTTATTCAATTCATTCATTGCCTGCATCTTGGCAAAAAGTGTCACAATTAAATCCGTTTTTTTATATGATTGATGGTTTTAGGTATGGGTTTTTTGGCCAATCTGACGTATCACCTTATCTTAGTTTAAGTATTGTTATTTTATTTTTTATTGTCTTGTCTTATTTTACGATACAAATGCTAAAATCTGGTTATAAACTAAGGGGATAAATGTTACTTCCAGATCAAATAAAAGATATTATTGCTAAAAATTTAGATTGTGATTTTATTCAAGTTAAAGGAGACGATGGAACTCACTTTGAAGCAATTATTGTTAGCCCCCTTTTTATAGATAAATCTATGATAAAACAACATCAAATAGTTTATGAAGCTCTAGAAGGAATGATGAAACAAGAGATTCATGCTTTATCTATAAAAACATTAACACCAGAACAATGGAGAAATAATTAATGAATAATGGAGAAAATAATGGATGATAATTTAAAAATTAAACAATTAATTGATGAGAATGAAATACTTCTTTTTATGAAAGGTAATCCTAAGTTTCCTCAATGTGGATTCTCAAGCTTAGCCTGCCAGGTTCTAGATGCATGTGGTTCAAAATATGAAACATGCGACGTATTGCAGGATCCTGATATACGAGAAGGTATAAAGATTTTTTCAAATTGGCCAACAATTCCTCAGCTTTATGTAAAAGGAGAGTTTGTCGGAGGAGCAGATATCATAAAAGAAATGTATGAATCTGGGGAGCTTACTAAACTCATATCGCAGGGCTAGTTGTTGGATAAACTTATAATAAATGGTCAAAGAAAGCTATATGGCGATGTTTATATCTCCGGGGCTAAAAATGCTGCTTTACCTATCTTGATTGCTTCTTTGTTATCTAAAGAAGCATTAAAATTAAAAAATGTTCCCAATCTTTTTGATATAAATACAACTGAGAAACTATTGTTTTCTATGGGTGTAGAAATACTAAAGACCGATTCTTTACTTACTCTAAAAGCTCGTAACATAAAAGATTTTCATGCACCTTATGATTTAGTTAAAACAATGAGAGCATCTATACTTGTTTTAGGTCCTCTGCTTTCAAGATTTGGACACGCAAGGGTTGCTCGTCCCGGAGGTTGCGCAATTGGTTCTAGACCTGTTGATATCCATATTAAAGGTTTCGAAGCAATGGGAGCTAAAATTAAAAATGAATCTGGAGATATAGTTGCATCTACCGAGCATCTGCCTAACAATAGATTAATTGGAGCTGAAATTTCTATGAGTCAAGTTACTGTGACTGGTACTGAGAATTTAATGATGGCAGCATGTCTAGCTAATGGAGTTACCATACTTAAAAATTGTGCAAAAGAACCTGAAGTTATCGATTTAGGTAATTGTTTAGTCAAGATGGGAGCAATTATTAAGGGGTTAGGGACTGCTATAATTACAATTGAAGGAGTAGATGAATTAAATGGTGCAGAACATTCGATAATTTTTGATCGTATCGAAGCAGGGACTTATATGGTAGCTGCTGCTATGACAGCAGGAGAAATAAATTGTATTGGAGTTGAGTCAGATAAAATGACCTCGGTTATAAGTAAACTTAAAGAAGCGGGAGTTGATGTTATCAAGACAGATAATATTGTTAGTATTAAAAGTAACGGTAAGTTAAAATCTGTAAATCTTGAAACAGCTCCTTACCCAGGGTTTCCAACTGATATGCAAGCACAATTTATGGCATTAAATACAGTTGCGGAGGGTGTTAGCAAAATAAAAGAAACTATTTTTGAAAATAGGTTTATGCATGTTCAAGAGTTAATTAGAATGGGGGCTGATATTGTTATAAATCAAAATCTAGCAGTTTCAAGAGGTGGTAAAGTTCTAGAGGGCGCAAGTGTTATGGCAACAGATTTAAGAGCGTCTGCGTCATTAGTCCTTGCTGCTTTATCTGCTAAGGGTACTACTGTAATTGATAGAATTTATCACTTAGATAGAGGCTATGAGAATTTAGAAAAGAAATTTAACCAAATTGGAGCACATATAGAGAGGGTTAGCTAAAATGATTACAATTGCTTTATCAAAGGGAAGAATCTTTTCTGAGACTATGCCAATTCTTAATTCTGCTGGAATTTATTGTGAAGAAGATCCAGAAACTTCACGAAAATTAGTTTTAAAAACAAATGATGAAAAAATTCAGCTTATTATAGTTCGTGCTTCAGATGTTCCTACTTATGTTGAATGGGGTGGAGCTGATTTAGGGATTGCAGGTAAAGATATTTTAGATGAATATAAGGGAGTTGGGCTTTATCAACCATTAAATTTAAATATTGCTAAATGTAAGATGATGGTTGCCTGTAGAAAAGATTTTAATTACAAAGAAAATATAAAAAAAGGTAAACGCTTAAGAGTTGCTTCAAAGTATATTGATGTCGCAAGAAAACACTTTGCTCAAAAAGGTTTACATATAGATTTAATTAAATTATATGGGTCTATGGAGCTTGCGCCTATTGTAGGTTTATCAGATGTAATTGTAGATTTAGTAAGTTCAGGAAAGACTTTAGAGGCTAACCAACTAGAAGCAGTTGAAGAAATAGGAGATATTAGTTCTAGGCTAATAGTAAATAAAGCTTCTTTAAAGAATAATAGAGAAATTCTTCAGCCAATGATTGATAAATTTTCAAATGCAATTTTAAATTAAATCGTGGATATTAAAAGATTAAAATCAACTGATAATAATTTTTTATCAGAGCTAAAGGGCCTCTTGACTTTTGCAGCTATTGATAATGAAGAAATTATTAAAACTACTAATAATATTATTAACCAAGTTAAACTTCATGGTGATAAAGCTGTTTTAGAGTATACGAAGAAATTTGATCGAGTAAATACTAACAGCTTGCAAAGTCTAGAAATAGTTCAAGAAGAATTAATAGAATCATTAAATAGAATTCCACATGAAACAAAAGGATTTCTAGAACTTTCTGCAGAAAGAATTAAAGAGTTCCATCTAAAACAAAAAACTGAATCTTGGTCATATAAAGATAAGTATGACTCGACTTATGGACAAAAAATATCCCCTTTAGATCGTGTAGGTTTATACGTTCCAGGAGGGAAAGCAGCTTACCCCTCTTCAGTTTTAATGAATGCTATACCTGCAAAGATTGCTGGAGTAAAAGATTTGGTTATGGTGGTTCCGACACCAAATGGCGAAAAAAATGATTTAGTTTTAGCTGCTGCAAAAATAGCAAAAGTTGATAGAGTTTTTACAATAGGTGGTGCACAAGCAATAGCTGCTCTAGCTTTTGGAACTGAAACGATACCAAGAGTTGATAAAATTGTTGGCCCAGGAAACGCTTATGTAGCTGAGGCGAAGAGAAGGGTATTTGGAACTGTAGGAATAGATATGATTGCAGGACCCTCAGAGATAACTATTATTTGTGATGGAAAAACAAACCCTGACTGGATTGCAATGGATCTATTTTCTCAAGCGGAGCATGATGAATTATCTCAATCAATCTTAATTGCTACAGATCCAAATTTTGTAAATTTAGTTATGACCAGTATTGATAAATTAATTGATGGCATGACTAGAAAAGACGTAATTATTTCTTCTTTACAGAGTAGAGGAATTTTTATTCTTGCCAAGGATCTAAAAGAAGCAGCTGCAATATCAGATTATATAGCTCCCGAGCATCTTGAGCTTTCAGTTGAATTCCCTGAAGAGTTATTAAAAGATATCAATCATGCGGGGGCAATTTTTATGGGTAAAAATACTTGTGAAGCAGTCGGGGATTATTGTGCAGGTCCAAACCACGTTTTACCAACATCAGGAACAGCTAGATTTTCATCTCCTTTAGGTGTTTATGACTTTCAAAAAAGATCTAGTTTAATTAATTTGTCTTCAGAAACTGCAAGTCAATTAGGACATGTTGCATCATCTCTTGCGGAAGATGAGGGTTTGCATGCACATTCAGAATCTGCAAAATATAGGATTATTAGAAACAATGAGTAAATTTTGGAGTGATATTGTTAATAGATTAACTCCATATACGCCTGGCGAACAACCAAAAGATAATATCCTACTTAAATTAAATACTAATGAAAATCCTTATAGCCCAAGCACTAGAGTCTTAGATGCTATTAAATTGAAAGTTATAGAAAGTCTTAAATTGTATCCAGATCCAGAAAGTGATGATTTAAAAATTACACTAGCAAACCATTACAGTTTATCAAAATCCAATATATTTGTTGGTAATGGTTCAGATGAAATTCTTGCATTTATTTTCTTAGCTCTTTTAAAAAAAGAAGCCCCTGTTTTATTTCCTGATATTACTTATAGTTTTTACCCAGCTTATTGCAGTCTCTATGATATTGAATATACAAGAATCCCGTTGGATAAAAAATTCAATATAAACCTAAAAGATTATTTAATTAATAACGGTGGCATTATTTTTCCTAATCCAAATGCTCCTACAGGAATCCCAAAAAAAATAGTTGATATTGAAAATTTATTAAAACTAAACCAAGAAAGTGTTGTTGTAGTTGATGAAGCTTACGTTGATTTCGGAACAGATTCGGCCATAACATTAGTGAATAAATATAAAAATTTAGTAATAACTCAATCATTTTCAAAATCAAGATCGTTAGCTGGTATGAGATTGGGATGTGCTTTTGCAGATGAAAATTTAATTAACGCACTTAATCGAGTAAAAAATAGTTTTAATTCTTATCCTATTGATCGGCTAGCACAAGCAGCAGGTATTGAAGCAATAAAAGATCTTAAATATTTTAATTTAACTACAACTAAGATTATTAAAGCAAGAACATTTTTAGAAAAAGAGTTACTTTCAATGGACTTTGAGACTCTTCCCTCAGGAGCGAATTTTATATTTACTAAACATAAATCAAAAGATGCAATTATTATTGTTAAAAAATTAAGAGAATTAGGAGTATTAGTTCGTCATTTTGAAAAACCAGAAAGAATTTCGCAATACTTAAGAGTTACTATTGGTGCAATGGAAGATATGCACAAACTTGTTTCTATCCTAAAACAGATAATTTAATGAAAAAAGAACACCTAGATACAAAACTATGTAAAGAATGTAAAAAACCATTTACTTGGAGAAAAAAATGGGAAAAAGTCTGGGATGAAGTTAAGTATTGTTCAGAACGTTGTAGAAGGTCAAATTAGTCAAACTCATGATAAAATTACTAGTATGAAACGTAAAGCAAATGTCTCAAGAAAAACTAAAGAAACCGATATTAATATAGAGATTGATATCGATGGTAACGGAACATCAGATTTAGATACTGGCATTGGTTTTTTAGACCATATGCTTGAACAAATTTCAAGGCATGGATTATTTGATTTAAAGATTAAAGCTAAAGGTGATCTTCATATTGATGCGCATCATACGGTAGAAGATATAGGGATTACTTTAGGCCAAGCATTTGATAAAGCAATAGGAGATAAATTAGGTATTCGTCGATATGGGCATGCTTATGTTCCACTAGATGAAGCATTATCAAGAGTTGTATTAGATATATCAGGAAGACCAGGATTAGAATTAAATGCAGAATTTACTAGATCTAGGGTTGGAGAATTTGATGTTGATCTAATCCATGAGTTTTTTCAGGGATTTATTAATCATGCAAATATTACACTACATATTGATAATATAAAGGGTGAGAATTCCCATCATCAAGCTGAAACTATCTTTAAAGCTTTTGGAAGGGCATTAAGGGTGGCTGTGGAATTAGATGAAAAAATAGAAGGTGTCATGCCCTCGACTAAAGGCTCTCTTTAATATATAAGATTTTTTAAATTTAATTTATGATTGCAATTATCGATTATGGAATAGGTAACTTAAAATCAGTCCATAATGCTGTTAGTTTTATATCACCTCAAACGAAATCAATTGTTACTAGTGACCCAGATATTGTTTCTAAGGCAGATAAAGTTATTTTTCCTGGACAAGGAGCAATGCCTGATTGCATTTTGCAACTAAATAAAAGAGGACTTAAAGGAGCAGTAATTGAAGCTGCAAAGGAAAAACCTTTTTTAGGTATTTGTTTAGGTCTCCAGATGCTTTTTGAAACAAGTGAAGAAGGCGATGTAGAGGGTTTCGGTTTATTACCAGGAGCTGTAAAACGTTTTCAATTAAATAAAAATGAAAGAATAAAAATACCCCATATGGGCTGGAATAAAGTTCATTTATCAACTTCTCACCCCTTGTGGAATAAAATAGATTCAGACAGTAGATTTTATTTTGTTCATAGTTTTTATGCCGAGGTTGCAAATAAAAACTTAGTGATGGCAACCTCAACTCACGGAGAAGAATTTACATGTGCAATTGCTAAAGATAATGTTTTTGCCGTGCAGTTTCATCCTGAGAAAAGTTCTAAATTAGGATTGCAATTATTGAAAAATTTTATCTCATGGAACATTTAATTTTAAATTATGATAATTATCCCAGCAATAGATCTTAAAGAAGGCAAGTGCGTTAGATTGAAACAAGGACAAATGGATCAATCAACTATCTTTTCGGAAAACCCAGCTGAAATGGCAAGGAAATGGGTGAATCTTGGAGCAAAAAGGTTACATTTGGTCGATCTTGATGGAGCTTTTGCAGGCAAGCCAATTAATGATGATGCGGTTAGAGCAATTGTATCTGAAGTTGGTAATAACATACCCATCCAATTGGGAGGAGGTATCCGAAATTTAGATACTGTTGAAAATTTCTTAAATATTGGTGTTGATTCAATAATTATAGGAACAGCAGCTGTTACTAATCCTGGATTTTTGCATGAGGCTTGTTATGCATTCCCTGGTCAAATTATTGTTGGATTAGATGCAAAAGATGGAGATGTTGCAATTAATGGTTGGGAAAAACTTACAGGTCATAATGTAATTGATTTAGCACAAAAATTCGAAGAATATGGGGTGGAGTCAATTATTTATACTGATATTGGTCGAGATGGGATGATGAAGGGCGTAAATATTGAAGCAACAGTAAAATTATCAGAATCTTTAAAAATACCTGTAATTGCTAGTGGAGGTGTTTCAAATATAAAGGATATTGAAATGCTATGTGACGTTTCAAATATTGGTATCAGAGGCGTTATAACTGGAACAGCTATTTATGAAGGTACCCTTGATTTTAAAGAAGCTACTAAATTAGCTGAACATTTAACAGGATAAATATGAGTGTAGCCAGAAGAATTATTCCATGTCTTGATGTAAATGATGGACGAGTTGTGAAAGGAGTTAATTTTATTGCATTAAAGGATGCAGGGGACCCTGTAGAAATTGCCAAAAGATATAACGAAGAAGGTGCTGACGAATTAACTTTTTTAGATATTACTGCTAGTTCTGATAATAGAGGACTTTTGTTTGATATTGTGGAGAAAGTTGCAAAACAAATTTTTATTCCATTAACTGTTGGAGGAGGAGTAAGGTCTTGTGAAGATATTAGAAATCTTTTAAATGCAGGAGCAGATAAAGTAGGAATAAATACATCAGCAATTTTAAATCCAGATTTGGTTGCTGAGTCTACAAGTCGTTTTGGATCCCAAGCAATTGTAGTTGCAATAGATGCAAAAAAAGTCGATGATCATTGGGAGGTTTTTACTCATGGTGGAAGAAAAGCTAGTGGTATTGATGCTGTAAGTTGGGCTCAAAAAATGGCTGAGCTTGGAGCAGGAGAATTACTTATTACAAGTATGGATAGAGATGGTACAAAAAAAGGTTTTGATAATATATTGATGAAAATAATTTCCGATATTGTTGAAGTACCGATCATTGCATCCGGAGGTGTTGGAAATCTTCAACATCTTGTTGATGGTGTAAAAGATGGTGGTGCTGATGCTGTCCTTGCAGCTAGTATTTTTCATTATGGAGAATTTACAATTAAAGAAGCAAAGCAATATATGATAGAAAATAATATAGAGATAAGATTATGAATAGCTGGATAACTAAAATTCGTTGGGATTCTAATGGATTGTTACCAGTGATTGTTCAGGATGTAATTTCAAACAAGATAATTATGTTTGCATGGATGAATCTTGAAACCCTTGAGGCGTCTATAAGACAAAAAAGAGCAATTTATTGGTCTCGCTCAAGAAATCAGGTTTGGTTGAAAGGAGAAAAATCTGGACATTATCAAAATATAAAAGATATGGTCTTAGATTGTGACAATGATGTTTTACTTATAAAAGTTGAACAAGAGGGTGGAATAGCTTGCCACACTGGCCGTGAGAGTTGTTTTTATAATAAAATAAATTTAAAAACTAATAAAATAGATGACTGCGAAAAGATTATTAAAGATCCTAAAGAAATTTATAAGGATAAAAAATGAAAGATGAATATTTAGAGAGTTTATTAAATCTTATTAAATCTAAGAAGAATGAAAACCCTAAAATGTCTTATACGGCGTTTCTTCACCAAAAAGGATTAAATGAAATCTTAGGCAAGATTGCAGAAGAATCTGAAGAAACTATAAATGCAGCTAAATCAGAAGGAGATGATCAACTAGTTCATGAAATTGCTGATCTATGGTTCCATTGTTTAGTTTTATTATCACAAAAGAATTTAACTGTTGACGATATAACTAACGAATTAAAAAGAAGGGAAGGGACATCAGGAATAGAAGAAAAACATAACAGAGTGAAAAAATAATAGCTATGGATAACTGTTTATTCTGTAAGATTTCTCAAAAAGAAATACCTTCTACAATAATTTATGAAGATG
Organism: Methylophilaceae bacterium; assembly: GCA_028122555.1. Classification (GTDB taxonomy): domain Bacteria; phylum Pseudomonadota; class Gammaproteobacteria; order Burkholderiales; family Methylophilaceae; genus BACL14. The sequence goes on along the minus strand of JAOHSH010000002.1, from coordinate 29,951 downwards.
AGGAGATGTTGGCTTTTAAAGATATTAATCCAATAGATAAAGTTCATTTTTTAATAATTCCAAAAGAGCATATAGTAAATTTAATGGAATGTAATTTAGATCACCAAAACATTTTGAGTAAGATGTTATTATTAGCACCAAAGCTGGCTAAAGAATCAAATTTAAAGGGATTTAGGGTTATGATTAATTCTGGCAAAAGTGGTGGACAAGAAGTTTTCCATATTCACTTTCATGTATTTGGTGGAAGTAAAAAATTAGCAAAATTGTGATTAGGAGGAAATAATGCCTGGAATAAAAGAATGGTTATTAATTTTATTGGTTGTTTTAGTTATTTTTGGAGCTGGAAAATTAAGAAATATAGGAAGTGATTTGGGGGCAGCAGTTAAAAGCTTTAAAGAGGGTATGAATAATTCCAAGAAAAAAGAAATTAAAAAGAAAGCTAAGAAATAGGATTAAAAATTAATCATGTTTGACATTTCATTCACAGAATTATTTATTATTTTTTTAGTGCTAATAATTTTTGTTTCACCAAAAAAAATCCCAATGCTAGCAAGAGCAGGAGGAAAAATTATAAAGAAAGTTAAAATTTTCATGTCTGATATAAATAAAGAGTTTGAAAGAGAAAATAAATTTAAAGAATTAAAAAATATTGAAAAAGAAATTAAAAAAAATTTAAAATAAATTTTGACCAGATTAAATATTTTCTTTGGGCATTTTTTAGAATTAAGATCAACTCTAATTAAGTCGTTAATTATTTACCTTGTTGTTTTCTTTGCAATGATGCCCTTTGCAAATGAAATTTATTATTTTTTTTCTCAACCACTATTGAGCCAATTAGTTGAATTAAATGGCTCGGTAATTTCAACAAAACTAACAGCTACTTTTATAGTACCTTTTAAAATAACTGCATTTTGCGCTTTAATAGTATCTCTCCCATTTATTTTTGGTCAAATTTGGCTCTTTATTTCTCCAGGGCTTTATAAAAAAGAAAAGCAATTTATTTTTTGGATTATGTTTTTTGGTTTTATCTTATTTTTATTGGGGACTTTGTTTGTTTATTTTTTGATTTTCCCCATTATTTTTAGTTTTTTTGTGAACTCAACACCCAATGATGTAGAACTGATGATTGATATATCTAGTTACTTACAAATGATTATTTCACTTTTTCTAGCATTTGGATTAGCTTTTGAAGTTCCATTATTTTTAATTACTGCTGTAAAATTTAACTGGATTAAGATAAAAACACTTGAAAAAAATAGACCCTATATTATTGTAAGTGCATTTATTGTTGGGGCTATTTTTACACCTCCAGATATTATCTCTCAGGTCTTATTGGCATTACCCATTTTATTCTTGTATGAAATAGGATTATTTATTTCAAAAAATAAACTAATTAAGAGGCATTAGGTCTATCAGTTTATTAAGTAATTTTATATAATAGCGAGCTTAACTATTTTTAATTTCCTCATAATTTATAAAGGCCTCAATGGCGAATAAAAGTAAGAAAGTAGATCTTAATAGAAGACGTTTCTTAGTTACTGCAACATCAGTAACTGGAGCTATTGGTGTAACTTCCTTAGGTGTTCCCTTTGTTTCAAGTATGCTTCCAAGTGAAAAAGCTAAAGCAGCAGGAGCATCAGTGGAAGTAGATGTAAGTAATGTTAAGCAAGGCAAAGTTTTAACTACAGAATGGAGAGGACAACCTGTTTGGATCTTAAATAGGTCAGACAAAATGCTTAAATCCCTTAAGACCAGCCCGAAAAAATTAGCAGATCCTAACTTAGAAGTTTCATCTCAGCAGCCTAAATATTGTCAGAATAAAACACGCTCAATTAAGCCGAATATGCTTGTTATTGTAGGAATATGTACCCATCTTGGGTGTTCACCATCCCCAAGACTTTTACCAAAAGGTGACATGGGTGAAAATTGGGAAGGTGGATTCTTTTGCCCTTGCCATGGATCTAAATTTGATTTAGCAGGAAGAGTTTTTAAAGGTTCACCAGCACCAACAAATCTTGTTGTACCACCGCATAAATATCTAAATGATAATATCATTATAATTGGAGAAGATAGTGAGGAAGAAGCATAAATGACAAAAAAAAATGATACTCAAAATTCAACTGGTTTTATAGGTTGGATTGATGAAAGATTCCCCCTTTCTTCCTTTATAAAAAATCATTTAACAGGATATTACGCTCCTAAGAATTTTAATTTTTGGTATTTATTTGGGGCACTTGCGCTTTTTGTTTTTGTGATGCAAATCCTAACAGGTATTTTTCTTACTATGCATTATAAACCCGATGCAGAACAAGCTTTTGCATCAGTTGAATACATAATGAGAGATGTTTCGTTTGGATGGTTAATTCGCTATATGCATTCGACTGGATCTTCGTTATTTTTTGTTGTTATTTATCTTCATATGTTCAAAAGTTTGATGTATGGTTCCTATCAGAAACCACGTGAATTACTTTGGATTTTTGGTGTGGCAATCTTTCTTGCTCTAATGGCTGAGGCATTTTTTGGATATTTATTACCGTGGGGTCAAATGTCATATTGGGGGGCTCAGGTAATTGTAAATCTTTTTGCCACTGTTCCTTTTATAGGACCAGACTTGGCTGAATGGGTTCGAGGGGATTATTTAATTTCAGACGCAACTTTAAATCGATTTTTTGCATTTCATGTTATTGCTTTGCCACTTGCACTTGCGGGACTAATCTTTACTCATTTAATTGCACTTCATGAAGTTGGCTCAAATAATCCTGATGGTATTGAAATTAAGGATTACAAAGATAAAAAGACAGGGATACCGCTTGATGGGATACCTTTCCATCCTTATTACACAGTTAAAGACTTAGTTGGGTTAACAGTATTTTTAATAGTTTTTGCATCAATTATATTTTTTGCACCTGAGATGGGCGGGTATTTTTTAGAGGCAAATAATTTTGTACCTGCTGATCCATTAGTTACTCCTTCACATATTGCCCCTGTATGGTATTTTACTCCTTTCTATTCTATTTTAAGAGCTGTACCCCCAATCTTAAATAGCCAATTTCCTGGAGTTGCAGCAATGGGTTTATCAGTTTTGATTTTCGCTTTTGTACCTTGGCTAGATAAAAGTCCGGTTCGATCCATTCGCTATAAAGGTATCCTTTTTAAAAAATGGCTGGGAGCTTTTGTTATTAGCTTTATCGTTTTGGGATATTTAGGAACTGTTCCATCTACTATTTGGGGTCAATTTCCAAGCATTCTTCCTCTTCTTGGGGGGAGTGATGTGGCAACAGTAGTTGCTAGAATTTTTACAATTATTTATTTCTTATTCTTCTTTTTAATGCCAGTATATAGTAAGAAAAGTATAACAAAACCTGTTCCAAAAAGAGTTACTATGAAATGAAAAGTATAATAATTTTAATTCTGCTATTTCTTCAATCATCACATATACTTGCGAGCGAAGAAATTTATCTGGAAAAAGCTCCTATAGATTTATCTGATCAACCGTCTCTTCAAAAAGGAGCTAGAACATTTATTAACTATTGTCTAAATTGTCATAGTGCAAAATATATGCGTTATAACAAACTTTTAGATATAGGTCTTTCAAAAAAAGATATCAAAGATAATCTTCTTTTCACTGGCAAGAAAATTGGTGATCCTATGGAAATATCTATGCCAGTGTCAGAATCAAAAAAGTGGTTTGGAGCAGCTCCACCCGATCTATCTGTTGTTGCAAGATCTAGAGGATCAGATTGGATTTATAGTTACATGAAAGGATTTTATCGTGATAGATCTAGAGAGATTGGATGGAATAATTTAGTTTATGCTAATTCTGCTATGCCACATATTCTGTGGGAGCTTCAGGGTGAGCAAGGTTTAGACGAAAAAACAGGTAAACTCACTTTAATGAAGGCTGGAAAATTAAATCAAAAAGAGTATGATGCGGTCATTGCGGATCTGACAAATTACATAACTTTTATGTCGGAGCCTGATAAATTAAAAAGAAAAAAAATGGGATTCTACGCCGTTGGTTTTTTACTTTTACTTCTTTTGTTAACAATTAAACTTAAGAAAGAATTTTGGAGGGATGTTAAATAATTATGATGAAACTTTACTCAAACTCGACAGATCCATTTAGCCATAGATGCCGAATTGTATTATTTGAAAAAGGAATGGATTTCGATGTTATTGATGTTGATTTAGATAATAAAACTGAAGATTTAGCTATCTTAAGTCCATATTCAGCCAGCCCTGTCTTAGAAGAACGTGATTTAATTTTGACGGATCCAAATATAATAAATGAATATATTGATGAAAGATTTCCTCATCCTCAATTGATGCCACCTGATCCGGTAATGCGAGCAAGAGCAAGATTGTTTTTAAAGGATTTTGAAAGTGAGTTGTTTGTTCATATGAAAGATCTTGAAGCTAAAGAGTCAAAAGTACGAGAAAATGCAAAAAAAACTGTAACTAATCAGTTAATTAAGTTGAGCCCAATATTGGATAAACAAGAGTTTTTATTACATGATGAATACTCCATGTTAGATGTTGCGATGGCTCCATTATTGTGGAGATTAGAGCTTTATGATATCAAATTAGGAAATCAATCTAAATCTCTAATAAAATATGCAGATAAAATATTTTCTAGACCGTACTTTGACGAAGCAATGACTCCTGCAGAAAGGGCAATGAGGTCTATTATTTGAGATGATACCAAGTACTAAACCTTACCTTATTAGAAGTATTTACGATTGGTGTACGGATTCAGAATTAACTCCTTATATAATTGCGAAAATTATCTCTGGAGTAAAAGTTCCAAAAAATTATATTAAGTCAAATGAAATTGTTTTAAATTTATCCTTAGAATCGACTAATAAGTTGATTTTTGATAATGATTTTGTTTCATTTTCAGCTCGTTTTGGAGGAAAGAATAAAGATATTTTCCTGCCCATGGAATCAATAGTAGGTATCTACAGTAAGGAGAATGGCGAGGGAATATTTTTTGATGTTGACGATAGAAAGCCGGGCAAAAAAGAAAAAAACCAAGAAGTAAAAACTAAGAAATCTCATTTAACGTTAGTAAGGTAAATATTAAAACTAGTTTCAGACAAAAAAAATTGATATAGTTACGTTTTTTAAATATCGCCCTCTTAGCTCAGTTGGTAGAGCAACGCACTTGTAATGCGTAGGTCGTCAGTTCGAATCCGACAGAGGGCACCAATTTCAATCTAAACAAATAACCCATTATTTCTATTGACAAAATCACTGAACTATCCCATAATTTTGGGTTCGGTTGGGAGGGGTGGCCGAGTGGTTAAAGGCGACGGACTGTAAATCCGTTCTCTCTGAGTACGAAGGTTCGAATCCTTCTCCCTCCACCATAAGCTTTTACTGCTATTAGTGGGGTTTAGTATGGGTATGCGGGTGTAGCTCAGTTGGTAGAGCATTAGTTTTCCAAACTAAATGTCGCGAGTTCGAACCTCGTCGCCCGCTCCAGATTCTTTTTTGAATCGGCCCATGTGGCTCAGTGGTAGAGCACTCCCTTGGTAAGGGAGAGGTCGCGGGTCCGATTCCCGCCATGGGCACCAGTTGTTTTTTATAAAGAAGTAACTTTAAGGATATTATATTATGGCTAAAGGTAAATTTGAGCGTACCAAACCACATGTTAACGTTGGCACTATTGGTCACGTTGACCATGGGAAAACTACATTAACAGCTGCAATCTCAACTGTACTCACAAAAAAATTTGGTGGGGATAAAAAAGATTTTGCAGAAATTGATTCAGCCCCTGAAGAAAAAGCACGTGGTATTACAATTAATACTTCACACGTTGAATATGAAACAGAAAAACGACATTACGCTCACGTTGACTGTCCAGGCCATGCTGATTATGTAAAAAATATGATAACTGGTGCCGCTCAAATGGACGGTGCAATACTTGTGTGTTCTGCTGCTGACGGACCAATGCCTCAAACTCGTGAACATATTCTTTTATCACGACAAGTTGGTGTGCCGCATATTGTTGTGTTCTTAAATAAAGCTGACATGGTTGATGACGCAGAATTACTTGAATTAGTAGAAATGGAAGTACGTGAACTTCTTAGTAAATATGATTTCCCAGGTGATGATATCCCTATCATCATGGGTTCAGCACTTAAGGCACTAGAAGGTGATACATCAGATATTGGTGAACCAGCAATTCTTAAATTAGCTGAAGCGTTAGATAGTTATATTCCAGAGCCAAAAAGAGCAATTGATGGTGACTTCATAATGCCGGTAGAAGATGTATTCTCAATAGAAGGTCGAGGTACTGTAGTAACTGGTCGTGTTGAGCGTGGTGTTGTGAAAGTTAATGAAGAAATTGAAATTGTTGGCTTAAAAGATACAACAAAAACAATTTGTACTGGTGTTGAGATGTTCCGTAAATTACTTGATCAAGGTCAAGCAGGAGATAATGTAGGAGTATTACTTCGAGGAACAAAAAGAGAAGAAGTAGAGCGCGGTCAAGTTCTATGTAAACCAGGCTCAATAAAGCCACATACTAAATTTACAGCAGAAATTTATTGCTTAAGTAAAGACGAGGGTGGAAGGCATACTCCATTTTTTAATGGATATCGACCACAATTTTACTTCAGAACAACAGATGTAACTGGTGCAGTTGAACTACCAGAAGGAACAGAAATGGTAATGCCAGGTGATAATGTATCAATTACTGGAACACTAATTGCTCCAATTGCTATGGAGGAAGGTTTAAGATTCGCTATTCGTGAAGGCGGAAGGACTGTTGGTTCTGGTGTTGTAGTAAAGGTTATCGAATAGAGTATAAGTTGAACCTAGGCCAGTAGCTCAATTGGTAGAGTATCGGTCTCCAAAACCGAGGGTTGGGGGTTCGAAGCCCTCCTGGCCTGCCAATAAAAAGGAATGAAGTAGGAATGAATATTAATATCAGATTAGCCTTATCATTTTTGCTTTTAGTTGCTGGATTGCTAGGTTTTTATTTGCTTTCTGAGCAACCTACAGTGATAAGAATCTTATCTATATTAGCAGGTATCGGCGCATTTATTGCTGTTTTTTGGACAACCCCACAAGGCCAACAAGCTTTTGGTTTTTTGGGAGAGGCTATTACAGAAGGTAAGAAAGTTGTTTGGCCTACTAGAAAAGAAACTATTCAGATGACTTTAATAGTTTTTATTTTGGTTGTAATTATGGCTATATTTCTTGCTTTTATTGATATTAGTTTTTCATATATTATAAATTTGTTATTAGGGCGGGGTGATTAATGTCAAAGCGTTGGTACATAGTTCAAGCTTTTTCTGGATATGAAAAAATTGTGCAGAAAGGCCTATTAGAGCGTATTGCTCAATCTGAAATAGCCGATCAATTTGGTGAGATATTAGTTCCTGTTGAGGAAGTAGTTGAAATGAAATCAGGAGAAAAAAAAGTCACTGAAAGACGACTCTATCCAAGCTATGTATTAGTACAAATGGAAATGAATGATGACAGTTGGCATTTGGTTAAAAGTACTCCTAAAGTTACGGCTTTCATCGGTGGTAGTGGAACACAGCCAGCACCAATTACTAATAATGAAGTTGATACTATTTTGCAAAAAATGGATGACAGTAAAGTAAACCCGACACAAAAATTAACTTTTGAGGTTGGTGAGTCAATAAGAGTTGTTGATGGGCCTTTTAAAGATTTCTCTGGCACGGTAGACACGATTGATTATGAAAAAAGTAAACTTAGGGTTTCAGTAGTAATATTTGGTCGGGCTACGCCAGTTGAACTAGAATTTGGTCAGATCGAAAAAGAAATTTAAAAATTGTTTGGGAGCTTTTAGTTTTTAAAAGCGTTTGAACCAAAATTTAGGAGAGTAAAGAAAATGGCAAAAAAAATTGAAGGTTATATAAAGCTTCAAATACCAGCTGGAAAGGCAAATCCTAGTCCACCTGTTGGACCAGCTTTGGGCCAACGTGGATTAAATATTATGGATTTTTGTAAAGCATTTAATGCCGCAACACAAAGTGTTGAGCCAGGCTTACCAATCCCTGTTGTGATTACTGCATTTTCAGATAAAAGTTTTACTTTTATTATGAAAACATCGCCAGCTTCAATTTTGCTTAAAAAAGCAGCTAAGTTAGACAAGGGCTCAGCAGTTCCTCACACTGATAAGGTAGGAAAAATAACACGAGCGCAAGCAGAAGAAATTGCTAAAACTAAAATGCCAGACCTAACAGCAGCCGATATGGATGCTGCAGTTAGAACTATTGCAGGTAGCGCAAGAAGTATGGGTATTGAAGTGGAGGGCGTAAAATGAGTATAAGTAAAAGATTTAAAGCTTTAATAGAAAAAGTCGATAGAGATAAAGTTTATTCAACTATAGATGGCCTTAATTTAGTGAAAGATACTGCTAAGGCTAAATTCGATGAATCTGTAGATGCAGCTATAAATCTTGGTATTGATTCCAAAAAATCAGATCAAGCAGTTAGGGGTGCGTTAGTACTTCCTAACGGAATAGGAAAAACTACTCGAGTTGCAGTTTTCGCTCAGGGTGAAGCTGCAGAATCAGCAAAAAAAGCAGGTGCTGATGTTGTAGGATTTGAAGATTTAGCAGAGCAAGTTAAAAAAGGAGTTATGGATTTTGATGTGGTAATTGCTACTCCTGATGCTATGAGAATTGTTGGTAGTTTAGGACAAATATTGGGCCCAAGAGGATTAATGCCTAATCCTAAGGTGGGAACTGTTACAGCTGATACTGACAAAGCTGTAAAAAATGCAAAGGCGGGACAAGTTCAATATAGAACTGATAAGGCAGGAATTATTCATTGTACAATTGGACGAGCTTCTTTTAGCTCTGATCAATTACAAGAAAATTTAGCGGCATTATTAGATGAAATAAGCAAAGCTAAGCCAAAAGATGCTAAAGGTGTTTTTATAAAAAAATTATCGGTCTCAAGCTCAATGGGAGTTGGAGTTCGAATAGATCAAACAAGCTTATTAAATTAAGTTTTATGAATTTTGTAGAATTTATATTTCTACAATTAAAAGCTTTGGGTTCATTGGTGATTTTATCAATGAAGTTATCAAAGACCGTAGGTACGAAAGTTTAATTTAGATAATTAAACCTACGCAGATGGCGAATCCCCTTAAGGATAATATCCTGATAGAGGTCGTCGTTTTACTTAGTATTAGGAAACTAATGCTTTTATTTAACGTAAGGAGAAGACCTTGAGTCTGAATCTTGAAAAAAAGAAGGTAGTTGTAGCTGAAGTTAGTAAGCAGATTGAGAATGCTCAATCTATGATACTCGCAGAGTATCGTGGGGTTGGTGTTCAAGATATGACAATTCTAAGGGCAGAAGCAAGAAAATCTGGCGTTTATCTTAAAGTGCTTAAGAATAGATTAGTTAAAAGAGCAGTTGAGAATACTCCATTTTCGTCACTATCAGAAGATATGGTAGGCCCTTTATTATTTGGAATATCAGAAGATCCTGTGTCGGCGGCAAAGATATTAAATGACTTCGCCAAGACAAATAATTTATTTACTATAAAAACAGGTGCAATGCCGAATAAAAAACTAGATGTTGGAGCAATTAAAGCTCTTGCTTCTTTACCAAGTCGAGAAGAATTATTGGCAAAATTGATGGGAACTATACAGGCACCAATTTCAAAATTTGTTCGTACACTAAACGAAGTACCAACAAAATTTGTAAGAGGTATTGCTGCAGTTCGAGATCAAAAACCAGCATAATTTTTTGATGAGACTTAATTAAAACTATTAGGAGTATTACAGTATGGCTATTTCAAAAGAAGATATTTTAGAAGGTATAGGTAATATGTCAGTTCTAGATTTATCAGAATTGATCAAAGAAATGGAAGAAAAGTTTGGTGTTTCTGCCGCTGCTGCTGCAGTAGCAGCTCCAGCAGCAAGCGGTGGCGGTGATGCAGCTGCTGCTGATGATAAGAGCGAGTTTGATCTTCACTTAACTGGTGTTGGTGACAACAAAGTGAATGTAATTAAAGCAGTGCGTGAAATTACAGGCCTTGGTCTAAAGGAAGCTAAAGACATTGTTGACGCAGCCCCTAAAGTTGTTAAAGAAACTTTAGATAAAGCTTCTGCTGAAGAAGCTTTGAAAAAATTAACTGAAGCTGGCGCAACAGGCGAGTTGAAATAATTTAATCTTATTTGAAGGTTACCTTTTATTAAATTAAAGGTAACCTTCATTTATTTTTGATAACAGATTTTATATAACAAGAAATTAATTATTAGTTTTTTGTTATATAAATTCATAAACCTTGGAGATGCAATGAGTTATTCCTTTACTGAAAAAAAACGTATTAGAAAAAGTTTTGCAAAAAGAGAGACTGTATTAGATATACCTTATCTTTTAGCACTTCAACTTGAGTCATATAAGGCTTTTCTTCAAGAAGAAATTAAACCAGAAGATCGAACTGATTCAGGCTTACAGTCAACTTTTAATACACTTTTTCCAATTTCAAGCCATGCAGGTTTTGCAAGACTTGATTTTGTAAGTTATACCTTAGGAAAGGAAGAGTTTGAAGTAAAAGAATGCCAACAAAGAGGGTTAACATACGAAGTTGTTCTAAAAGTTAAAGTACTTTTAACTATATATGATCGAGAATCTGGCGATAAAAAAGTAATTAAAGACACAAAAGAAGAAGAAGTTTATATGGGAAAAATTCCCTTGATGACACAAAATGGATCTTTTGTGATCAACGGAACAGAAAGAGCAATTGTTTCTCAATTACATCGTAGCCCTGGCGTATTTTTTGAACATGACAAAGGAAAGTCGCACAGTTCAGGAAAATTTTTATTTTCAGCAAGAATTATTCCTTATCGTGGTTCTTGGTTAGATTTTGAGTTTGACCCTAAAGACTTATTATATTTTAGAATTGATCGCAGGAGAAAGATGCCAGTAACAACGCTTTTAAAAGCTTTAGGGTTGTCACCAGAAGAAATTCTAACAACCTTTTATGATTTTGAAAAATTTCATATAAAAAACAAAAAAGCTTCAATTGAAGTTGTTCCTGAAAGACTGAGGGGTGAAATTGCAAAAAGAGATTATAAAGACAAAAAAGGCAATCTAATTGTAGCCTCGGAAAAAAGAATTACTGCAAGACATGTTGTAGAAATTCAAAATAAAGCTTCATTAATTTTGCCAGCAGTTCCGCTTGATTATATAGGAAAAAAAATTGCTAAAGCAATTATAGATACTGAAACGGGTGAAGTTATTGCTGCAACAAATGCGGAAATTACTGAAGAGTTATTCGAGAAAATTCTTGAATCTGGAACAGAAACATTCAATATTCTTTATTCAAATGACCTTGATCACGGTGATTTTATATCACAAACTTTATCTACAGATGAAGTTCCAGATCAATATGCTGCTCAAGTTGCTATATATAGAATGATGAGGCCTGGTGAGCCTCCAACAGAGGATTCAGTTAAATCTTTATTTGAAGGATTATTTTTTAATCCTGACAGATATGATCTATCAAACGTAGGAAGAATGAAATTTAATCGTAGGGCATTTCCTAAAGTATATGATCAATATGCTAATTGGCTAAAACGATTTCATGAGGCTGCAGGGGAAAAAGGAGTAACTGGTTCACCAGTATTATCAAATGAAGATATTTTAGCAGTTGTTGGCCTTCTCGTTGAATTGAAAAATACTAGAGGGGACATTGATGATATTGATCATCTTGGAAATCGCCGTATTCGATCAGTAGGCGAATTAGTTGAAAATCAATTTAGAACTGGTTTAGTCAGAGTTGAACGAGCAGTAAAAGAACGTCTAGGTCAAGCAGAGGCAGACAACTTAATGCCTACAGATCTGATAAATTCTAAACCAATTGCAAGTGCAATTAAGGAATTTTTTGGCTCTTCACAACTATCTCAATTTATGGATCAAACAAACCCATTATCAGAGATTACTCATAAAAGAAGAGTCTCTGCTCTGGGTCCTGGTGGGTTGACTCGTGAAAGAGCTGGATTTGAAGTTAGAGATGTTCATTCAACTCATTATGGCCGAGTTTGTCCAATTGAAACTCCGGAAGGACCAAATATTGGTTTAATCAATTCTCTTGCTTTGTATGCTAGAACAAATGAATATGGGTTTTTGGAAACTCCTTACAGAAAAGTTGCTGATGGAAAAGTAACAGCTGAAATTGACTATTTATCAGCAATTGAAGAAAGTGAATATACAATTGCTCAAGCTAATTCGGAATTAGATAATAAAAGTAAATTTAAAGAAAGTCGCGTATCTTCTAGATATAAAAATGAATTCACTATGGCTGATAACGACAAAATTAATTACATGGATGTTGCACCTGGGCAGATTGTATCTGTAGCTGCCTCATTAATTCCATTTTTAGAGCATGATGATGCAAATAGAGCCTTAATGGGCGCTAATATGCAAAGACAGGCAGTACCATGTTTGAGAGCAGAAAAGGCTTTGGTGGGAACGGGAATTGAGAGAACTGTAGCTACTGATTCTGGAACTACTGTTCAAGCAAAGCGAGGCGGTATAGTAGATTATGTAGATTCAAGAAGAATCGTTGTTAAGGTTAATGAGAAAGAAACAGCTCAGGATGAAATTGGTGTAGATATTTATAATTTAACAAAATATACCCGATCAAATCAAAACACAACTATCAACCAGAAACCTTTGGTTAAGATAGGGGAAAAAATTCAGAGAGGAGATATTGTTGCCGATGGTGCATCAACGGACATTGGTGAACTTGCTCTTGGTCAAAATATGTTGATCGGTTTTATGCCTTGGAATGGATATAATTTTGAAGATTCAATTTTAATTTCAGAAAAAGTTGTTGCAGAAGATAGATATACTTCAATACATATTGAAGAAATGCAAGTATTAGCAAGAGATACAAAACTTGGAGCAGAAGAGATTACCCAAGATATTTCAAATTTATCAGAAAGAATGTTAGGACGACTTGATGAATCAGGCATCATTTATATTGGTGCAGAAGTAGAAGCTGGAGATGTCTTAGTTGGTAAAGTGACTCCAAAAGGTGAGACACAATTAACCCCTGAAGAGAAACTATTAAGAGCAATTTTCGGTGAAAAAGCATCTGATGTTAAGGATACTAGTTTGAGAGTTCCGTCAGGTATGTCAGGAACAATTATCGATGTTCAAGTTTTCACTCGTGAAGGTATTGATAGAGATGATCGTGCAGAAACCATTATTACTGCTCAGCTTGAAGCATACCAACAAGATTTAGATGATCAAAAAAGAATTGTTGAAGAAGACATTTTTACAAGAGTTGAAAAAGCAATCAATAATAAACCTATAGTTGGCGGACCAAAGCCTTTGAAAAAAGGAGATAAAATAAATAAAGATAACTTATCTGAAATTGAGAGATATGAATGGTTTGATATTCGTTTAAAAGATGATAAGGATTCAAAGAATCTAGAGACATTAAAAGAAAATCTTATTAGAGCAAAAAAAGAATTTGATAATCGTTTTGAGGAGAAGAAGCGTAAATTAACTCAAGGGGATGAACTGCCGCCAGGTGTTCAGAAGATGGTTAAAGTTTATTTGGCTGTAAAAAGAAGAATTCAGCCAGGTGATAAGATGGCAGGACGTCACGGAAATAAGGGTGTAATTTCTAAAATTGCCCCACAAGAAGATATGCCTTACATGGCTGATGGTACAACATTGGATATTGTTTTAAATCCACTTGGTTTACCATCAAGAATGAATATCGGACAACTTCTAGAAGTTCATTTAGGATGGGCTGCAAAAGGGCTTGGAGATAGAATAAATGAAATGTTACAAAGGGAAGAAAAAATTTCCGAAGTTAGAAATTATCTCGAGAAAATTTATAATGAATCATCTGGTAAAGTAGAAACTATTAAATCATTAAAAGATGATGAAGTGAAAGAGCTAGCTTCAAATTTAGCTGATGGCGTTCCTTTCGCAACTCCAGTTTTTGATGGTGGCGCAGAATCAGATATTCAGTACATGCTAGATTTGGCTTACCCAGATGATAGCGAACACACTAAGCTATTAGATTTTTCATCAAAAAAAACACAAGTAAAGTTATATGATGGTAGAACTGGCGAACCTTTTGAAAGAAATGTAACAGTTGGCTATATGCACGTATTAAAACTTCATCATTTGGTTGACGATAAAATGCATGCTAGATCAACAGGACCATATTCGCTTGTAACACAACAACCTTTGGGGGGTAAAGCTCAATTTGGTGGCCAACGATTTGGCGAGATGGAGGTATGGGCTTTGGAATCATACGGAGCTTCTTACACACTTCAAGAAATGCTCACTGTTAAATCGGATGATGTAATAGGAAGAACGAAAGTATATGAAAATATTGTCAAAGGCGAACATAAGATAGATGCAGGCATGCCAGAATCATTTAATGTTTTGACCAAAGAAATTCGTTCATTAGCAATTGATATTGACCTAGATAGAAACTAAGGAGATCACATATGAAAGCATTACTAGATCTATTTAAACAGACTACACAGCAACAAGAATTTGATGCAATTAAAATTGCATTGGCGTCTCCGGAACAAATAAGGGCTTGGTCTTTTGGTGAAGTAAAAAAACCAGAAACTATTAACTATAGAACTTTTAAGCCAGAAAGAGATGGTCTTTTCTGTGCAAAAATTTTTGGACCAACAAAAGATTATGAATGTTTGTGTGGAAAGTATAAAAGGTTAAAGCATCGAGGAGTTATTTGTGAAAAATGTGGCGTTGAAGTTACTTTATCAAAGGTAAGACGAGAGCGAATGGGGCATATTGATCTTGCAAGTCCTGTTGCACATATTTGGTTTCTTAAGAGTTTACCAAGTCGCTTAGGAATGGTTCTTGATATTCCTTTAAGAGATATTGAAAGAGTTCTATATTTTGAAGCATATATGGTAACTGATCCCATGATGGTTCCAGAGCTTAAAAAGGGTCAATTGCTTTCTGAAGATGACTATTTGTCTAAACAGGAAGAATATGGAGATGGATTCACTGCTGTAATGGGAGCTGCAGGAGTCAAAGAACTTTTAAAATCAATTAAAATTAGTGAAGTATGTGATGAATTACATGACGAATTAAAAGCGACTAGCTCTGAAGCTAAGCAAAAAAAACTTGCAAAAAGATTGAAAGTTTTAGAAGCTTTTAAGCATTCTAAAATTAAACCAGAATGGATGATTTTAGATATTTTACCCGTATTACCTCCTGAGTTAAGACCATTAGTTCCTCTTGATGGTGGAAGATTCGCGACATCTGATTTGAATGATTTATATCGAAGAGTTATTAATAGAAATAATCGTCTTCGTCGTTTACTTGATTTAAGAGCGCCTGAAATTATTGTAAAAAATGAAAAGAGAATGTTGCAGGAGTCTGTTGATTCTTTACTTGATAATGGTCGACGTGGAAAGGTAATGACTGGTGCAAATAAAAGGCCACTAAAATCATTAGCAGATATGATTAAAGGGAAAGGTGGTCGATTTAGACAGAATTTATTAGGAAAGAGAGTTGATTATTCTGGGCGTTCGGTAATTGTTGTTGGCCCTCAATTAAAATTACATCAATGTGGATTACCAAAAAAAATGGCACTGGAATTATTTAAGCCTTTTATTTTTAATAAATTAGAAATGCTAGGATTAGCGACTACCATAAAGGCAGCGAAGAAAAAGGTAGAGGAAGAAGGACCAGAAGTATGGGATATTCTAGAAGATGTAATTAGAGAGCATCCAGTACTTTTAAATAGAGCACCAACTCTTCATAGATTAGGTATTCAGGCTTTTGAGCCAGTATTAATAGAAGGTAAAGCGATTCAACTCCACCCATTAGTTTGTGCTGCTTTTAATGCAGATTTTGATGGCGATCAAATGGCTGTCCATGTTCCTTTATCGCTTGAGGCGCAAATGGAAGCGAGAACACTAATGTTGGCATCTAATAATATTTTATCACCTGCGAATGGTGAACCAATCATTGTGCCTTCACAGGATATTGTTTTAGGACTTTATTATTTAACTAGAGAGAAAATTTCAGCAAAAGGAAAAAATATGAAATTTTCTGATGTTGATGAAGTAAGGCGTGCATATGATAACGGAAGCGCTTCTCTTCATTCGAAAGTTACAGTAAGAATTAGTGAACATGAATTAAATTTTGATGGAAGTACTACTTTAAAAGTAAATAGATATGAAACAACTGTTGGTAGAGCTTTATTATCAGAGATTTTACCAGCTGGATTACCCTTTGATTTAATTAATAAGAGTTTAAAGAAGAAAGAAATATCAACACTTATTAATGTTGCATTCAGAAAAATAGGAATTCGAGATACAGTAATTCTTGCAGATAACTTGAAAAATATGGGTTATAAATATGCAACAAAATCAGGTATGTCCATTACTGTTCATGACATGAAGATACCACCTGAAAAAGAACAATTACTTGAGGATGCAAGGTCTGAGGTTCAAGAAATTGAAGATCAGTATTCTTCTGGACTTGTTACACAAGGTGAGAGATATAATAAAGTTGTAGATATATGGGGTCGAACAGGCGATAAAGTTGCTGATGCAATGATGTCTCAATTGCAGGATGAATCTGTAGTTGATGAAGATGGAAAATTAATGATGGAGAATGGAAATCCAATTCGTCAGGAATCATTTAATGCTATTTATATGATGGCAGATTCAGGTGCTAGGGGTTCCGCAGCTCAAGTTAGGCAGTTAGCTGGAATGCGAGGATTAATGGCTAGACCTGATGGCTCAATTATAGAGACCCCTATTACAGCAAACTTTCGTGATGGATTAAATGTTTTGCAATATTTTATATCTACTCACGGAGCACGAAAAGGTTTAGCAGATACAGCACTTAAAACCGCAAACTCTGGTTATTTAACGAGAAGATTAGTTGATGTAACTCAAGACCTTGTAGTTACGGAACTGGATTGTGGAACGGATGAAGGACTTCTAACTAAAGCATTAGTTAAAGGTGGGGAGACTGTTACTCCTCTTGGTGACAGAATCTTAGGTAGAGTTACTGCCTTCGATATAATAAATCCAGAGACACAAGAAATTCTCTACAATGCAGGTGTTCTTTTGGGAGAGGATGAGGTTGAAAAAATTGAGACTCTTGGTATAGATGAAGTAACTGTTAGAACTGCCCTTACTTGTAAGACTCGCTACGGAATTTGTGCTAAATGTTATGGAAGAGATCTTGGTAGAGGTAATTTAATCAACAAAGGAGAGGCAGTTGGAGTAATTGCAGCTCAATCAATTGGCGAGCCTGGAACACAGCTTACTATGAGAACATTTCATATTGGTGGGGCAGTCTCAAGGGCAGCATCTGTAAGTCAAATAGAAAATAAAGCTGCTGGTTCAGTTAGATATAAAGCAATGAATTTAGTTACAAATGCTAATGGTGAAAAAGTAGTTGTTTCAAGAAAAGGAGAATTCATTATTGAAGATGAGACTGGGAGAGAGCGAGAATCACATAAAGTTCCTTACGGCGCAACTTTGCTAGCAGATGATGCTCAAATTGTAAAAGCTGGAATGGTGATGGCTACCTGGGACCCTCATAATAGACCAATTATTTCTGAACATGATGGAATTGCAAAATTAGAGAATGTTGAAGAAGGTGTAACCGTTGAGAAAAAAATAGATGACGTTACTGGATTATCAACACTTGAGGTTAAGGAGTCTAAACAAAAAGCTGGTCAATCAAAAGGACTAAGGCCACAAATGAAACTTGTAGATACCAAAGGAAAAGAAGTAAAAATAAATGAAACTGATAAAACAGTTAATATAACCTTCCAACTTGGATACATCATAACTGTTACAGAAAATCAAGAAGTTAAGAAAGGTGACATCATAGCAAGAATTCCTCAAGAATCTTCTAAAACCAGAGATATTACTGGAGGCTTACCTAGAGTGGCAGAGTTGTTTGAAGCACGCTCTCCTAAGGATGCGGGCGTCCTAGCTGAAAATACTGGTACCGTTTCTTTTGGTAAGGACACTAAGGGTAAACAACGTTTAGTAATAACAGATTCAGACGGAGAAGTAAGTGAATTTTTGATCCCTAAAGATAAACATGTAACAGCACATGATGGTCAAGTTGTTACTAAAGGTGAAGTTATTGTTGATGGTCCAGCTGATCCAGCTGATATTCTAAGACTTCAAGGTAGGGAAGCTCTTGCAAGATATATCATCGATGAAGTACAAGATGTTTATAGATTACAAGGCGTAAAAATAAACGATAAACATATTGAAGTGATTGTAAGACAAATGCTCAGACGAGTAAGAGTTACTAAAGCTGGAGATACTTCATTTATCAATGGTGAAGAGGTAGAACGTGCAGAAGTATTTAAAGTAAATGACGATATGAGAGCTAATAAGAAAAAAGAAGCTGAATTCGAACCTATTTTAAAAGGTATTACAAAAGCATCACTTTCAACAGATTCATTTATTTCTGCAGCATCTTTCCAAGAAACTACTCGTGTTCTAACTGAAGCTGCAATTCTTGGAAAACGAGATCATCTAAGAGGACTAAAAGAGAATGTAATTGTTGGTCGACTAATTCCTGCAGGAACTGGGCAGGCCTATCATGACAATAGAAAAGAATTTGCTGATGCAAAAAATGAAAAAGTTGATAGTGTAGATGGTGAAATGAGTAATTTAGAGAAAGCAGAAGAGGCTTTTGTCCCATCTGTCAAAAATGATGAGTCGGAAACTGAGAGTGATGAAGGAAAAACTCAAGAATCTGTCGATAATGATTTAGAAATTAAGGAGCCAACAAAGTAATTTTAAGTTGACATTATGAGCGAAGCGAAATACAATTCTCGCCTTTTTCAAGAATAAGTTCTGAAAAAGGTTAGAATGGTTTTTTTTAAAGTATATTAAATTAAAAGGATAGGTAATGCCTACAGTTAATCAGTTAATAAGAAAGTCCAGGAAGAGAATAATTGAAAAGAGTAAAGTTCCTGCGCTTGAGGCTTCCCCTCAAAAAAGAGGTGTTTGTACTCGTGTGTATACTACAACACCTAAAAAACCAAATTCTGCTCTAAGAAAAGTAGCTAAAGTTCGATTGACTACTGGATATGAAGTGATAAGTTACATTGGAGGCGAAGGACATAATCTCCAAGAGCATTCAGTTGTTTTACTTCGTGGAGGGCGAGTTAAAGATTTACCTGGCGTTAGATATCATATGGTCCGAGGTAATTTGGATACATCAGGTGTCAAAGACAGAAAACAAGGCCGTTCTAAATATGGAACTAAACGCCCAAAAGAAGGTTAATTTAAATATAGAGGTTACATGATATGCCAAGACGTAGAGATGTTCCAAAAAGACAAATTCTTCAGGATCCAAAATTTGGAAGCCAAGAAGTATCTAAGTTTGTAAATGTATTGATGACTAGTGGTAAAAAATCAGTTGCAGAAAGATTAATTTATGGTGCTTTCGATCAAATACAAACTAAAAGCGGCAAAGATCCAATTGAAGTATTTTCGCTGGCTATTGATAATCTAAGACCACTAGTAGAGGTAAAAAGTAGACGTGTTGGTGGGGCAAACTATCAAGTACCAGTCGAGGTTAGGCCATCAAGAAGGTCGGCTCTTGCAATGAGATGGTTAAGAGATGCAGCAAGAAAAAGAGGTGAGAAATCCATGGACTTACGCCTAGCAGCTGAACTCATGGAAGCATCAGAAAACAAAGGGTCAGCGATGAAAAAAAGAGAAGAAGTTCATCGTATGGCAGAAGCAAATAAAGCCTTCTCACATTTCCGTTTTTAATTTTGTTAAAGGTATATTAAGTGGCTCGAATAACTCCCATTGAACGTTACAGAAATATAGGTATTAGTGCTCATATTGATGCTGGTAAAACTACTACAACAGAGAGAGTTTTACTTTACACAGGTGTGAATCATAAAATTGGTGAAGTGCATGATGGTGCAGCTACTATGGATTGGATGGAGCAAGAACAAGAAAGAGGAATAACAATTACTTCTGCTGCAACAACATGCTTTTGGAAAGGAATGAGTAACCAATTTGATCAACATCGTATTAATATTATTGATACTCCTGGCCACGTTGATTTTACAATTGAAGTTGAGCGTTCTATGAGAGTATTAGATGGGGCTTGTATGGTTTATTGTGCAGTTGGTGGAGTTCAACCACAATCCGAAACTGTATGGCGTCAAGCAAATAAATATAAAGTACCTCGCCTTGCATTTGTAAATAAAATGGATCGTGCTGGAGCAGATTTCTTTAAAGTTCATGATCAAATGAAATCTAGATTAAAGGCAAACCCTATTCCTATTCAAGTTCCTATTGGCGCTGCCGAAACATTTACTGGAGTTGTTGATCTTGTAAAGATGAAGGCGATTATATGGAATGAAGAGGATAATGGAATAACTTTTGAATATAAAGATATACCAGCTGATTTAATTGATACATGTAAAAAGTGGCGAGATAATATGTTAGAAACAGCTGCTGAGGCAAATGAAGATTTAATGAATAAATACCTTGAGACAGGTGATTTGTCTGAAGAAGAAGTTAAAGAAGGATTGCGCATCAGAACTCTATCAAATGAAATAGTTCCTATGTTATGTGGCTCAGCATTTAAAAATAAAGGCGTACAAGCAATGCTTGATTCAGTTATTGAATTTATGCCATCCCCAATTGATATAGATGAAACGCCAGGTGAGGATGAATCTGGTAATGAAATGACTTGTAAACCATCTGATGAAGCTCCATTTGCTGCTCTAGGATTTAAAATTGCAACTGATCCTTTTGTTGGCCAGTTGATTTTCTTTAGAGTTTATTCAGGAATAGTAAAAGCTGGAGATACGGTATTAAATTCTATTAATGGAAAGAAAGAACGTATTGGACGTATTCTCCAGATGCATGCAAATAATCGTGAAGAAATTAAAGAGGTTAGAGCAGGTGATATAGCTGCAGCAGTTGGCTTAAAAGATGTCACTACTGGTGAAACGCTATGCGATATTAAGAAGCCAATTATTCTTGAACGTATGATTTTTCCAGAGCCAGTAATTCATGTTGCAGTAGAACCAAAAACAAAAGCAGACCAAGAGAAAATGGGAATTGCTTTAGGAAGACTCGCTCAAGAAGACCCATCATTCAGAGTAAAAACGGATGAGGAGACAAATCAAACTATTATCTCAGGAATGGGGGAGCTACATTTAGAAATTTTAGTTGATAGAATGAAGCGAGAGTTTACAGTAGATGCAAATATAGG
This sequence comes from Methylophilaceae bacterium, assembly GCA_028122555.1. GTDB lineage: Bacteria > Pseudomonadota > Gammaproteobacteria > Burkholderiales > Methylophilaceae > BACL14. The sequence continues at coordinate 8,710 of JAOHSH010000002.1, read as the reverse complement.
AGCACCTCAAGTTGCTTATCGAGAAGCAATTAAGAAAACAGTAGAGGCCGAAGGTAAATTTGTGAAACAATCTGGTGGTAAGGGTCAATATGGACATGTATGGCTTAAGATTCAGCCTAATGAAGCTGGAAAAGGATATGAATTTATTGATGAGATTAAGGGAGGAGCAGTTCCAAGAGAATTTATCCCGGCAGTCGATAAAGGGTTAAAAGAAACTATTACATCAGGAGTGCTTGCTGGTTACCCAGTTGAAGACGTAAAAGTAACTCTTTATGATGGATCCTTCCATGATGTTGACTCAAATGAAAATGCATTTAAAATGGCAGCATCATTTGCATTCAAAGATGGGTGTAAAAAAGCAGATCCAATTATTTTAGAACCAATGATGGCGGTTGAAGTTGAAACCCCTGAAGAATATATGGGAGATGTGATGGGTGATTTATCATCTAGAAGGGGTATTGTTCAAGGTATGGAAGATAATGCTACAGGTAAAGTATTACGTTTAGAGGTTCCTCTTGCAGAGATGTTTGGTTACTCAACAACTGTGAGGTCATTATCACAAGGCCGGGCAACTTACTCGATGGAGTTTAAACATTACGCTGAAGCACCAAGAAATATTGCGGATGCAATTATAAATAAACAGTAACTTTAAGGATATTATATTATGGCTAAAGGTAAATTTGAGCGTACCAAACCACATGTTAACGTTGGCACTATTGGTCACGTTGACCATGGGAAAACTACATTAACAGCTGCAATCTCAACTGTACTCACAAAAAAATTTGGTGGGGATAAAAAAGATTTTGCAGAAATTGATTCAGCCCCTGAAGAAAAAGCACGTGGTATTACAATTAATACTTCACACGTTGAATATGAAACAGAAAAACGACATTACGCTCACGTTGACTGTCCAGGCCATGCTGATTATGTAAAAAATATGATAACTGGTGCCGCTCAAATGGACGGTGCAATACTTGTGTGTTCTGCTGCTGACGGACCAATGCCTCAAACTCGTGAACATATTCTTTTATCACGACAAGTTGGTGTGCCGCATATTGTTGTGTTCTTAAATAAAGCTGACATGGTTGATGACGCAGAATTACTTGAATTAGTAGAAATGGAAGTACGTGAACTTCTTAGTAAATATGATTTCCCAGGTGATGATATCCCTATCATCATGGGTTCAGCACTTAAGGCACTAGAAGGTGATACATCAGATATTGGTGAACCAGCAATTCTTAAATTAGCTGAAGCGTTAGATAGTTATATTCCAGAGCCAAAAAGAGCAATTGATGGTGACTTCATAATGCCGGTAGAAGATGTATTCTCAATAGAAGGTCGAGGTACTGTAGTAACTGGTCGTGTTGAGCGTGGTGTTGTGAAAGTTAATGAAGAAATTGAAATTGTTGGCTTAAAAGATACAACAAAAACAATTTGTACTGGTGTTGAGATGTTCCGTAAATTACTTGATCAAGGTCAAGCAGGAGATAATGTAGGAGTATTACTTCGAGGAACAAAAAGAGAAGAAGTAGAGCGCGGTCAAGTTCTATGTAAACCAGGCTCAATAAAGCCACATACTAAATTTACAGCAGAAATTTATTGCTTAAGTAAAGACGAGGGTGGAAGGCATACTCCATTTTTTAATGGATATCGACCACAATTTTACTTCAGAACAACAGATGTAACTGGTGCAGTTGAACTACCAGAAGGAACAGAAATGGTAATGCCAGGTGATAATGTATCAATTACTGGAACACTAATTGCTCCAATTGCTATGGAGGAAGGTTTAAGATTCGCTATTCGTGAAGGCGGAAGGACTGTTGGTTCTGGTGTTGTAGTAAAGGTTATCGAATAGATATAGATTTTAAACAAAAAAGTACTCTGAAATGGGTATTCGCTCTTTAGAAGGAAGTTAAAATGGATAGTCAGAAAATTAGAATTAGATTAAAAGCATTTGATTATAAATTAATTGATCAATCCGCTCAGGAAATTGTAGATACAGCAAAAAGAACTGGTGCCGTGGTTAAGGGCCCAGTTCCATTACCTACAAGAAAAGAAAGATTTGATTTATTAAGCTCACCCCACGTTTATAAAAAAGCTCGAGATCAATTTGAAATTAGAACTCATCAGAGATTAATGGATATATTAGATCCTACTGATAAAACAGTGGATGCTTTAATGAAATTAGATTTACCTGCTGGAGTTGATGTAGAAATAAAGTTGTAAAAATTACAAGCGTTGGTATATAATGACGCTCTTTTAAAAGAAACTAATCAATTGTAATTAGATTTCTTAATAATAATATAAGGAAACAAGATCATGAGCTTAGGGCTTATTGGTCGCAAGGTCGGGATGACCCGTGTATTTACTGTTGAAGGTAATTCTATTCCGGTAACTGTACTAGAAATTATTCCAAATCGTGTGACACAGATCAAAAATATCAAAAATGATGGTTATGATAGCCTTCAGATTTCTTATGGCCAAAAAAAACCAAATAAGCTATCAAAGTCGCTTGCAGGCCTTTATGCAAAAATTGGCACAGAAGCTGGTGCAGGGCTTCGAGAATTTAGAATTCCATCAACTGACTTAGCGAACTATAATATTGAATCAAAAATAACTGTTGAAATTTTTAAAGCAGGTCAAAAAGTTGATGTTACTGGAACTACCATAGGTAAAGGGTTTCAGGGTGCTATTAAAAGACATCATTTTGCTGCTCAACATGCTACTCATGGAGTTTCAATTTCCCACAGAGCTTTAGGTGGAACAGGCCAATGCCAAGACCCCGGTCGAGTTTTCCCAGGAAAAAAAATGCCTGGACACCTTGGAGATAAAAGAAGAACAACTCAAAATCTTGAGGTTGTTCGAGTTGATTCAAAAAGAAATTTAATTTTAATTAAAGGCGCTGTTCCTGGATCTAAGGGTTCGGATGTCATGATAAGACCCGCAATTAAAACTAAGGTAGAATCCTAATGGAATTTAAGATATTAGATAATAAGGGTAAGCTTTCAAAAAAAACATTAAAAGCGTCAGATGCAACATTTAATATAGATTTTAATGAGGCTTTAATCCATAAACTAGTAGTATCTTACATGTCCAATGCACGTTCAGGTACAAGATCACAAAAGACACGCTCAGAAGTAAAGCACAGTACAAGAAAACCTTTTAGGCAAAAAGGAACTGGGAATGCAAGAGCTGGGATGACTTCGAGCCCAATATGGCGAGGAGGAGGTAGAGCGTTTCCAAATAGAGTGGATGAAAATTTTGTAAAGAAAGTAAATAAAAAAGCTTATCGTACAGGTATGAAATCTATTCTTTCTGAATTAGTCCGACAGGATAGATTATCTATTGTTGAAGAATTTAAGGTCAAGGCACCAAAAACAAAAGACTTTATTGCTAAAATTAAATCATTAGGAGTTACTGACAGAGTTTTGATTTTAGTTGATTCATTTGATGAAAACCTTTATTTATCCTCAAGAAATCTTCCACATATTTTAGTTATTGAAGCACGTTATGCAGATCCAGTAAGTTTAGTGCATTTCCCCAAAGTTATCGCAACAACTGGTTCCGTTAAACAATTAGAGGAGATGTTTGCGTGAGTGCTGATAAAAAAGTAGTTGATAAAAAAGTAGTTGATAAAAAAGTGACTGCTAAAAAAGTGACTGCTAAAAAAGTGACTGCTAAAAAAGTGACTGCTAAGAAAGTAGTTGATAAAAAAGTGACTGCTAAGAAAGTAGTTGATAAAAAAGTGACTGATAAATCACTTCAGTCAGTGCTATCACCTCATGTCACTGAAAAAGCAACTATGGTTGCAGATAAACTTAACCAAGTAATCTTTAAGGTTAGAAAAGACGCAACAAAAATTCAAGTAAAAGAGGCAATTGAAGCGATGTTTAAAGTAGATGTTAAAGCTATAAATCTATTAAACGTTAAAGGTAAAACAAAAAGAGCTAGTCGGAGTAGGATGGGTAAAAGATCTGACTGGAAAAAAGCCTATGTGAGTATTCAAGCTGGGCAAGAAATTAATTTTACGGGTGAATAAGGAGATATAGATGGCAATTTTAAAAGTAAAACCAACTTCACCTGGTAGACGTGGGCTTCAGAAAGTAGTAACACCAGATATGCATAAGGGTAAACCTTTTGCACCACTTTTAGAGAAGAAAAGTAGCAAAGCTGGACGAAATCATCATGGAAAAATCACCGTTAGGCATCAAGGTGGCGGACATAAACAGCACATTAGAATAGTTGATTTTAAGAGAACTAAAGATGGAATTCCGGCAAAAGTTGAAAGAATAGAATATGATCCAAACCGTTCGGCCCGCTTAGCTTTACTTTGCTATGCTGATGGGGAAAGAAAATATATTATTGCTCCAAAAGGACTTAAGGCTGGTGATGAATTGATGAATGGAATTGACGCACCTTTTAAGGTTGGTAATTCAATCCCTCTTAAAAATATTCCAGTTGGAAGTACATTGCATTGCATTGAGTTGAAACCTGGTAAGGGAGCTCAAATGGCCAGATCTGCTGGAGCCTCAATACAATTACTTGCTCGTGAAGGATTATATGCTCAATTAAGATTAAGATCAGGTGAAGTAAGAAAAGTACATGTAGATTGTAGGGCTACAATCGGTGAAGTCGGTAATGAAGAACATTCACTAAGATCTATTGGTAAAGCTGGAGCAATGAGGTGGAGAGGTGTTCGTCCAACTGTTAGAGGCGTAGTCATGAATCCAGTTGATCACCCACATGGCGGTGGAGAAGGAAAAAGTTCTGGAGGTAGGCATCCAGTCAGTCCTTGGGGTGTTCCAACTAAGGGTTACCGTACACGAAATAATAAGCGAACTGATAATATGAGACTCAGTCGAAGACCATCAAATAAAAGGTAGAAAATATGTCACGATCAATTAAAAAAGGACCATTTGTTGACTCACATCTTGCAAAAAAAGTAGATATTGCTTCTGAGACTAGAGATCGCAAACCAATTAAAACATGGTCAAGACGATCAACAATACTTCCTAATTTTATTGGATTAACTATAGCCATTCATAATGGGCGGCAGCATGTACCAGTTCTAATTGTAGAAAATATGGTAGGACATAAATTAGGTGAATTTGCAATAACCAGGACATTTAAGGGTCATACTGGTGACAGGAAAACGAAGGAATAATTATGGCAAATGAAGTATCAGCAATTTTAAATGGGGTAAGAATTTCTCCACAAAAAGCTAGGTTAATAGCTGACCTTATAAGGGGAAAGAAGGTAGATAACGCCCTTAATATTCTCAATTTTAGTCCAAAAAAAGGTGCTGAGATCATTAAAAGAGTAGTTGAATCTGCAATTGCTAACGCAGAGAATAATAATGGTGCTGATGTAGATGAACTTAAAATAAAAACCATTTATATTAATAAAGGTACAGTTTTAAAACGGATTCGTGCTCAATCTAAAGGTCGTGCAGGAAAAATTATTAAACCAACAAGTCACATTACTGTGATTGTAGGAAATTAAAGAGATTATTATGGGACAAAAAGTAAATCCAATTGGTTTTCGATTAGCGGTTAAAAAGAACTGGTCATCAAAATGGTTCTCAAATTCAAAGAACTTCTCTGCACTTTTACTTAATGATATAAAAGTCAGAGCATTCTTAAATAAAAAACTAGTCAATGCAGCTGTCAGCAAGATAGTAATTGAGCGACCGGCTAAAAATGCAAAGATTACAATTTATAGTGCACGACCAGGAATTGTAATTGGTAAAAAAGGTGAAGATATCGAGACGCTTCGATCTAGTCTGCAAGATTTAATGGGGATCCCAGTTCAACTAAATATTGAAGAGGTTAGGAAGCCAGAAATAGACGCCACACTAATCGCGCAAAGTATTGCTCAACAACTAGAAAAGAGAGTTATGTTTAGAAGAGCGATGAAAAGAGCTATGCAAAACGCAATGAGACTTGGAGCTCAAGGAATTAAGATTAAGAGTGCAGGAAGATTGAATGGTATAGAAATAGCTAGATCTGAATGGTATAGAGAAGGAAGAGTTCCACTGCATACACTTCGTGCAGATATAGATTATGGTGTTGCTAGAGCTCAAACAACATACGGTATTATTGGAATTAAAGTATGGGTATTTAAAGGTGAAATTTTTGAAGATAATAAAAAAGTTACTATTGAAGAAAATGAAGTTGCTGTAATAGAAGAAGATAAGTCTAAGATAACCCCAAAGAAAACAATTAAAACTGCTGCAAAGAAGTCTGACGGAGAAAGAGAAAAGAAAAGCGTTAAGGTTGCAGTAAAGAAAAAAGTAGTTGTAGAAGATTTAGATGATAAATCTAAGAAAGATGAGGCATAACTATGTTACAGCCAACTAGAAGTAAATTTAGAAAACAGCATAAGGGAAGAAATCGTGGCCTTGCAACTACTGGTAATAAAGTAAGTTTTGGCGATTTCGGCCTAAAAGCAATTGGAAGAGGAAGGATTACTGCAAGACAAATAGAAGCTGGAAGAAGAGTGATGACCAGGCACATTAAAAGAGGTGGGCGAGTTTGGATTAGGATTTTTCCAGACAAGCCGATTACTAAAAAACCTGCTGAAGTAAGAATGGGTAAAGGTAAAGGTAGTGTTGAATATTATGTAGCTGAGATTCAACCTGGAAAGATGTTGTATGAGATGGATGGAGTTTCAGAAGATATTGCCAGAGAAGCTTTTAAATTGGCTGCAGCAAAACTACCATTATTAACGGTATTTGCTACCAGACATGTTGGTTGATAAGGAGACAAAATGAAAACAATTGATCTTAGAAAAAAGTCTACTGAGGATTTAGAAAAAGAGTTGTTAGAAATTAGAAAAGCACAGTTTTCAGCTCGTATACAAATATCAACTCAGCAATCAAATAAAACTGACCAGCTTGCAAAGTTTCAGAAAGATATAGCTAGAATTAAAACAATTCTTGCTGAAAAAGTAAAATAATCATAATTATGGATGATAAAGAAAAAATGGAAGATAAATCTAAGATTGCTAAAAAAGCACCAGTAAAAACTGAAGCTAAAAAGTCAGATGCTGTTGCTAAAAAAGCACCAGTAAAAACTGTAGCTAAAAAAATTGAGAGAACAGTAATTGGAAAAGTCCTTAGTAATAAAATGGATAAAACAATTACTGTGCTTGTTGAAAGGAAGGTTAAGCATCCCTTGTATGGTAAATATATAAATCAATCAAACAAATTTCATGCACATGACGAAAAAAACGAGATTAATGAAGGTGATGTAGTTCAAATTACAGAACATAAACCCATATCAAAAAGTAAGTCGTGGGTGGTAACAAAGGTATTATCAAAAGGACAACAAGGATAAAAATTTTAATAAGTTGAAGTTGAGATATTTAGAAAATTAACATATAATGCAGCTCTTTTAAGGCGCTCGTATTTAATATAGCTAGCGCCCCAATACTGACCGTGGTGTTAGCTTAAAGATTTAAGCTAGTAATTAAAGCGGATTAAGTTGGAGATTATTTCATGATACAAATGCAGTCAAGATTAGAAGTTGCAGATAATACTGGAGCACGCTCAGTTATGTGCATTAAGGTCCTAGGTGGCTCTAAGAGACGTTATGCGTCAATTGGCGACATTATTAAAGTTAGCATAAAAGATGCAGCACCAAGAGGTCGAGTTAAGAAAGGGGAAGTATATGATGCTGTAGTTGTTAGAACTGCAAAAGGTGTTCGCAGATCTGACGGGTCATTAGTAAAGTTTGATAGTAATGCAGCTGTTCTTTTAAATCCTAAACTTGAGCCAATTGGTACAAGAATATTTGGACCAGTCACGCGAGAGTTAAGAACAGAAAATTTTATGAAAATTGTTTCTTTAGCATCAGAAGTTATTTAGGAGTATTGAAAGTGAATAAGATTCGTAAAGGAGATAAAGTAATTATAAATACTGGTAAAGATAAAGGTAAACAAGGTATTGTATCGAGACTTATAAATGAAAATCGTGTAATTGTGGAAGGTTTGAATATGGTTAAGAAAAATACAAAACCAAACCCTGGAAAAGGAGAGCAAGGTGGTATTGTGAGCAAAGAAATGCCTTTAAATATCTCTAATATTGCTATTTTTAATAATTTAACTTCAAAAGCTGACAAAGTTACATTTAAAACATTAAAAGATGGTAAAAAAATTAGAATTTTTAAATCTAATCAAGAGGCAATTGACGTTTAGGAAAAATTATGGCGAGATTAAAACAATTTTATTTTGACACTGTTGTAAAAGAACTCAAAAAAAAGTTTGATTATAGCTCAACAATGCAGGTGCCAAGAATTACTAAGATAACTTTAAATATGGGCGTTGGTGAGGCTGTAGCAGATAAAAAAGTAATGGACAATGCTGTGGAGGATATGGAAAAAATAGCTGGTCAAAAACCAGTTGTTACATTGTCTAAGAAATCAATTGCAGCATTTAAGATCAGAGACAACTATCCAGTTGGCTGCAAAGTGACTTTAAGAAAATCTAATATGTATACTTTTTTAGATAGGTTAATTAATATTGCTATTCCCAGAGAAAGGGACTTTAGAGGATTATCAGCAAAATCATTTGATGGTCGAGGAAATTATAATATGGGAATTACTGAGCAAATAATTTTTCCAGAAATTAAATATGACAAGATTGATCAGTTAAGAGGAATGAATATTACAATTACAACAAATGCTAAAACTGATGAAGAAGCTGCAGCCTT
>JAOHSH010000019.1 GCA_028122555.1 Methylophilaceae bacterium | reverse complement strand
TAATTTTCATTTTTTTAGGAAAGGTTTTAATATTTTTAGTTGTAAAAGATTGTTTTACATTATGGTAATTAATAAAAATTGTGGCTTTAGTTATTTTCTCAGAACGTTCGATAATTTCGGTCTTATCACACCAAGAAAGAAAATCTGGATAATCTTCAACCCGATCAACAAGATTGAACATTTTTTCTTGGCTATGAAGAACTAGTGCATGTTTTTTGATTGTAATCATGAAATGATAATATTGTAGATAGCGTACAATTATACTTTTAAATGATAAAAAATTAAATGAGCATTATCCAAAATAAAAAAGCTTTTCATGATTACTTTATTGAAGATAAGTATGAGGCTGGTATTGTGCTTGAAGGATGGGAAGTAAAAGCAATTAGAGATGGGCGTGCTAATATTAAAGAAGCATATGTGATTATACAAAAAGGGGAAATCTATCTTTTAGGTTGTCACATTACACCTATGGGAAGTGCATCCACTCATATTAATCCAGATAATATTAGAACAAGAAAACTTCTATTAAATAATGATGAGATTGTGAAGTTGATTGGTAAAGTAGAAAGATCGGGCTTTACGTTAGTTCCCTTAGATATGCATTTCAAGGGTAGCTATATTAAATGTGAGATTGGCTTAGCAAAAGGTAAAAAACAATATGATAAGAGGGCGACAGAGAAAGAAAAAGACTGGAATAGGGAGAAAAATAGAATTATGCGTTCTGCAAACAAAGGAAAGTAGTATAATAGACATATACTTTGGGGCTGACCAGGTTTCGACGTGGGTTACAAAGTGGATCAGTGCATACCGAGGCTTCTAGGTACCTCGTTAATAAACTAGAAAAACTAGTAATCGCAAATGACGATAACTACGCTTTAGCTGCTTAAATCCAGCTAAACGCTGTCCTGATATGTCACTCGCTCAGGGTCCAGCGTCATAAAGAGAGACTCGAAAATTATTGGGTTACTTAATAATTTTTTAAACTTAAGGTAACTCGCTTTTGCATTTGCTTGCTTGTTGGTGAAGTAAAAGTTAAACATAAACAACATAGCTAAGTATGTAGAACTGCCTGCAGAGGATTTGCGGACGGGAGTTCGATTCTCCCCAGCTCCACCACTTTCATGTTTCATGCTGTCTAATAAAGTCAAGTAGACCCTTTATCTTTAAGGGTTCTTTAGGACGCTTGTTCTGCTAAACTTCTATTACTCCTTACTTAAAAAGGTACCGTCATATTCAATTTTATTGCATTTGAATGGTATGAGTTTGAGCCATTAGACCACAGCCATCTCAAGTCACTGGATATTCCACTTTCCGCCTGGTACCTTAAGCCTAAGCCTAACGACTGAATTTCAGAAGGTGCTGGCGTTGAGTTATACACCGTGGACTCTGACGGTGTATCTGCATAAGAGGTTATTTGATTCAGTGAGCCACGTGAGTTATATCTTAATTCAAAATTAGCACTCGGCGTTAATTTACCATTTTCTAGCATGATGTCGTAAGAAGCAGTGAGGCCTGCTGAAAATGAACGGCTTATAACTTTAGCTTTATCGTAGGCCAAAGCGTAGACGTTTGAACCTTCGTTATAAGATTTTAGCGTTGAAGACATTTGTGTAAGTCTTGCATAAGGTTGTAATTGTGCTCGGTTAATTTCAACCAACTTAGCCACATTTACAGAACCAAATACTGTATCACCATTACGGTTAGCTTCGAACATAGAGCTCGCTAGGGAAGAGTAGCGATTATTCTTCAATTTCAAATCGCCAAAACCAATTAAGGCATCCACGAACCAATTATTGTCTGTTTGGTAGACGGCGTAAGCGTTTGCTGTTGTTTGATGAGACTTTACATTACTGCCCAAAGAATCAATCTTGGTCTTGTCCGATCCATAGCCGATTGCAGTGCCCATAATTACATATGGATTGAGTTGATAATCAATACCAACAGTTACTCCTGATGTTCTAAAATCATTATGATTAAGAGAGCCATAATCAAGGATTCCTGTTGTCCAGATATCGATTTGTTTATCCCCAAATAAGCCATTTTTTTTTACATTAAAGTTGTGGCGTAAACCTTGAATATGGTCAGTCACATTCTTAATCTGGGCATCTGAAAACCTCTGAGCGATTGATACTTGCGAAGAAAGTTGATTATAAACATTTGATTCCAGATTAAAAGCAGTACGTAAAAGTAAATGTAATGTAGATTCTGTTTGTATATTGTAATCACTCAATGTTCGACTGTTTTCCAATTCCTTACCAGCAAAAATCAGTCGTTGCCGGTTTGGTGAAATGCCTTCTTCTTCTTGAATTTTTGCTTTAACATTTTCAATCGAATCAGCTGGCTCAACATCAAGCGTAATAGTTTGACCTTCTAAAGTTTTAACATAAATCGGCATAGCAAAGACTGAAGTAGATAGAATAAGTAATGTTAAGAAACAAAAAACTTTACTTAATTTGCTAAGGATTGAGTAATTATTGACTGTTGCTGTGGATGTAAACTTCAGATTAGGCATTAAGATATAACATATGATATGTCAAATGATATGTCAAATGGCACGAGATTGTAGTAAACAACAATGAAGGACTATGGACTATAAAAGGTTGTGGATAGGGCGATCCCATTTGTTTAATACACAACTATGGAGGATAATACATATGAAATTGATGTACCCCAGCTCCACCAATTTAATAAAACTAAACCCTATGTACGAATTTTTAGCTAATATTACTTTAGTCATTCATTTAATTTTCATTTTATTTGTTATTTTTGGGGGACTATTATTTTTTATTTTTTCAAAAATAATTTATATTCACCTGCCGGCATTAGTATGGGGAATTTATATTGAATTAACCAGCTCTACATGCCCGTTAACTTATCTTGAAAATTGGTTTTTATACCAAGGTCAATTTATAACTTATTCTAATAGTTTTATTCAAAATTATATTTTACCAATTATTTATCCTGAAAACCTTACAACTGACTTACAAATATACTTTGGGGTATCACTAATAATTACAAATATCTTTATCTACGGATTAATTTTATTAAAATTTAAAAGTAATGAAAAAAAGTTGTAACGACTTTAAATGAGTAGAATATAATCACATCATTATGAAAATTTTAACACTTTCTGAAAAGCGTAAGCAGATCGCTGAAGCAAAAAAAAGAAAAAAGGCTAAGAGCCCTTCACAAGAGGAATTAATTAGACTTCTTGAGCAGTATCAAACTGGACAATACGATGATGCTGAGAAGCTAGCGGTATATATAACCCAAGAATTTCCTTACCATCACTTTGGCTGGAAAATATTGGGGGCAATATTAGGGCAAACAAGTAGGATATCTGAAGCAGTAAATGCTAATCAAAAATCTGTGGAATTAGCGCCACAAGATCCTGAAACCCGCTACAACTTAGGTATCATGCTCCAAAAACTGGGCAGATTAGCTGAGGCTGAAGCAAGCTACAGGCAAGCAATAGAGTTGAAGTCTGACTATGCCCTAGCCCTCAACAACTTAGGTATCACGCTCAAAGAACTGGGCAGATTAGCAGAGGCTGAAGCAAGTTACAGGCAAGCAATAGCGTTGAAACCTGACTTTGCCGAACCCCCCTACAACTTAGGTATCACGCTTCAAGAACTCGGAAGATTAGCCGACGCTGAAGCAAGCTCCAGGCAAGCGATAGCATTAAAGCCTGACTATGCTCTAGCCCACAACAACTTAGGTATCACACTCAAAGAACTGGGCAGATTAGCTGAGGCTGAAGCAAGCTACAGGCAAGCAATAGCGTTGAAACCTGACTATGCAGAAGCCCACAGTAACTTGGGTGTCGTTTTGCATATGAATGGAGATATAGACTCTGGGTTAAAAAGCCTTGAAAAAGCAAATAATATTGATCCTGATCTACAGAATAGCCACATAATCCTGGCAATGCTAAAGGCAAGAAAGGCTCTTGGAATAACTGAATTCAGTGCTGATAATATTAGTAATCTAAGCCATAGCTCAGAACAATTTCCGCAACCAGTCATTTTAAATAGAGCAATAGAAGCAGAGCTTATTTCCAGCCTGTACAAAATGAAATCTATAGAACTAACCAAATTTGATAATAACAGCATTTCGGATCCTCGCTTTGGTATCGGCAAATGCTCACGAGACTTTAAATTATTTAAAGATGATAGCCCTACGATAAAATCTGTAGCAGAAGATTTAACGATTATCATGAGGAAGGTGGTTAAATCAGATATCTATATATCCGAATCTTTCTTTAATATCTTTGGGGCTGGGGGAGGTTCAACTCCTCACAAACATTTAGGTAAAATTGATGCAGATGAATATCTTAATTTTGGGAAACAAAAGTATAGTCTTGTTTATTATCTTTCTGTAGGGGATCAAAACTGCATAGATCCAGGTATTTTAAAACTTTATGAGCCTAGCGAAGACATTCTTCCGTATGAAGGCATGATTGCTATTTTCCCTGCTGACAGGAAACACTCTTCAATTTATGGAGGAAAAAAAGATAGGGTTATGATTGGTGTTAATTTCTATAGTCTTAATTGTTAAAAATCTTAAGTGTTTAGGTTTGTGTGCCATTTCGTATAAGTTTAAATACACAACAATGACTCTTATGGACTCCGAAAGGTAATGAGTAGGGTGTTTTCATTGGTTTAATAGACAACTATGAAGTACAATATAGGCGAGGTAAGGTTTCACCCCAGCTTCACCAAATTTAATCATCTATAACCCTTTATATTAGAAGGTTTTTAACTTTTACTAGAGAGCCTAAAATATGACCAAAAGAAGTAACGAATTACCCAACGAAATAGTTAAAGATGATGAAGCCTGTTGTAGTGATACAAGCTGCTGTCCACCCAAAACACCAATCACAAGGGATACCCCAAAGATTGGGCGAAATGAACCTTGTATTTGCGGTAACGGGCGTAAATTTAAGAAATGTTGTGGAAAAAATTAATTATTAATTATGTAGGCGGTACTTATTTACTCTTATTGATACCCTCCAGCTCCAATAATTTATATTTTTTTTGATTGCACATTTATATATTTAAGAATATATTATAAATGTATAATTTATTATTTAAATTGGATTGGAGAAATTCATGACACAAACAAAATGTAATTGTAAATGTACAACTTCAAAGTGCTGTAAAGAAAAAACTTGTGCTTGTTGTAAAGACAAATGCTGTTGTAAGAGCTAAATAAGATTAAAATAAGACACTAAATTTTTTATCTATTTATCTATTGAATATTTAGGCTATCTTAGTTTAGCTAAATATAATTTATAAAAAGCAATTATTTTTTTGAAGCCTCAATTGCTTGCTCAACATCCTGAATAATGTCATCAATATGTTCAATACCCACTGAAATTCTTATCAAATCTTCACTAACTCCTGCTAAAACCTTTTGTTCTGGAGTCAATTGTCTATGTAATGTTGATGCTGGATGGCACGCCAGTGATTTAGCATCGCCCATACTAAGAACCCTCAAAATCATTTGCAGTGCATCAATAAATTTAGCACCAGCTTCGACCCCACCCTTGATGCCAAAACTTACAATACCTGATGCTTGGCCGTTGGTAATTTTTTTACATATATCATTATATTTATCATTAGGAAGAGCAGCATAATTTACCCATTCCACACGTTCGTGTTTTTCTAAATATTTTGCTAGCGCAAGTGCATTTTCACAATGTCTCTCCATCCTCACACCTAATGACTCGAGCCCCAACATTATTATATATGCGTTATTGGGCGATAAACATGCCCCTGTTTCTCTTAGTGGAACGACACGACAACAGCCAATAAAAGCAGCAGGTCCAAATTGCTCGGTATAGACAACTCCGTGATAAGAAGGATCTGGCTCATTAAGCATTGGATATTTTTTTGGCTCTTTAGCCCAGTTAAATTTTCCAGAATCAACAATAATTCCACCAATTGTTGCTCCGTGCCCATCAATATATTTTGTAAGGGAATGAATAACAATATCTGCTCCAAAATCAATAGGTCTACATAAATAAGGGGTAGCAACAGTATTATCTACAATCAAAGGAATGCCGTGCTTATGAGCAATATCTGCAAACCTCTTTAGGTCAATAATATTTCCTAAAGGATTACCAATTGACTCACAATATATAGCTTTGGTTTTTTCATCTATTGCCTCATCAAGACCTTTGAAGTCTGCTCCATCAACCATTTTTACATTAATGCCATACTTAGGAAAGCTATGAGTAAAGCAGTTATATGTGCCTCCATATAGCTGACTGGTACTTACAATATTGTCACCGGCTCTAGTAATTGTCTGGATTGCATAAGTAATGGCAGCCATACCAGAAGCAAGAGATAAAGCAGCAATTCCACCTTCCATTTCTGCGACTCTTTTTTCAAGTACTGCGTTAGTAGGATTACCTATTCTTGAATAAATATTTCCTTCGACCTTAAGATCGAATAAATCTGCACCATGCTGCGTGTCATCAATGGTAAAGCCAGATGTTTGATAAATTGG
Source organism: Methylophilaceae bacterium (assembly GCA_028122555.1). Lineage (GTDB taxonomy): Bacteria > Pseudomonadota > Gammaproteobacteria > Burkholderiales > Methylophilaceae > BACL14. The sequence goes on along the minus strand of JAOHSH010000019.1, from coordinate 8,364 downwards.
AGTTGTTGCTGATTTTTGGTCATTTTTATCGGATTCATAACCATGATGAAGCGCTATTGATTCAAGTTTCATATACACATCCCTTTAAATTATTATTTGAAGTCTACTGCTCCATCGTTAATTTTTGACCATTTAAAACTTATATATTCTACTAAGTAATTTTGATAAAATTTATAAGTTCTATTAGGAAATTGGTGCATTGCTCGTAATACGTAATTCGCTTGTATTGATGGCTTTGATTTTTCGCCCAAATATTTTGGAGTACAACTCGTTAATTGCTTTTTCTTCATATAGCCAATTGTTCTGCAAATACGTTGACTAACTATTTCGCATCTAGCAGTCCAACTAAAATTAATATATCCTGCATGAGCAAAAAGATTTGGTATTCCACTAAACATCATTCCCCTATACCAACTAGTATCGTTGATATTTATTTTTTTATCGTTAACAAAAATATCAATACCACCTAATAATTGTGCATTACCCCCCGTGGCCATAACTGTAACATCGCTGTTGAGAACTGTTCCGTTTTGTAACTTAACACCAGTCGTTTCCCAATTACTGATTCCTTGGCGCTCTATTGTTACTTTATTTGACTCTACAGCCCTAAAATAATCTTGATCTAAACTAGAGGCAGGGCGCTGGTCCCAATAGTCATAAGAGGGAGTGGTAGTCTCATTATAATAGGGGTCGGTAGCTATTATTTTTTTTCTTAGAGATTTTTTAAAAAATCTACTAAATATATAATCTTTTAAGACTTCAAAAGTTTTATAACCTCGAGATGATTTTTCTTGACTATCAATATTTATTATCCATGCAGGACTCCGCTGAACTAACGTTACTGTTTTCGCTTCTTTTATTATTGACGGAGCCATAGTTATAGCAGTACATCCGCTACCAATAATAGCTACATTTTTATCTTTATAGTCGGTATCTCCCCAAGCTTGAGTATGTACAATTTTTCCTTGATATTTGTTTTCGTCTTTAAATTTTGGTAAATGAGGATTTTCTCGATCACGCGATCCAGTAGAACAAATAACATATTGACTAGTAAAATTTTTACGATTAGTTTTTGTTGTCCATTGATTATTTTTCCAAGATGATGATGTAACTTGTGTATCAAATAATATATTTTCTTTAATATTAAATTTTTCTGCAGTGTCATTTATGTATCTTTTAATGTCTTGACCTTTACCTATTATTGGTCCTTCCCAAGGATTAAAACTAAATCCATAGGTATACATATCATTGTCAGCACGAACACCAGGAAATTTCATCTGGTCCCAGGTACCGCCAAGATCAATTCTTGACTCTATTATTTTATATGTAATATTAGGAAAATTTTTTTGTAGGTAATAAGCTGTTGTTATTCCAGCTATTCCAGCCCCAATAATGATAACGTCTATTTTGTCCATCTTAATACCAATTAAATTTTATACGGTTATTGACCAAAGCATTCAATCATAATTCACTTTTAAACATAAACCATTGATTATAATCATTTATTAATGTTAACTCAACTTAACTATTTACAGTCTTTTATAGTTAAATTAATTGAAGAAATATATTTATCACTCATGTAAGAGTGACTATATTCGATATCAAAAGTATTTAATTTGAAATTCAAATCTGGCTTAGTACACCATTTATTTAATTCTTCAGTTCTTCGGGCCTGAATATCTTTTTTAGAGACCCTACCATCTAATATTTTATAACTATATTTAAGCTTAACTTTTTTCCCTTTTTTTGAATTTGAGATGCACTTGGCATTAACAAGTCTGGTTGTTTCGTCAATGTTCATTGGGGTTGAGCTATTTATCTCAGAAGCTATTTCTCGACACATTTTAAAATCATCGGCTAGAAGAATATTCGGGAATAGGGCAATTAAAAATATTATTTTTTTCATAGTGCTAAGTTTACTCTCAGACAAATTAGTGTGCAAATAGATTTAAATTTAATTGCTATTTTTTTTGGTTTATAAAATAGTAATTTTTTGTATTAAACTTTGATATCGATTTCTATTTTTATAAAAATGAAAGTAATAAGGAGTAGTTTTAATTGGTAAAATCAACAACATTTTTAAATCCTCTTGTTGAAAAGGCACTAAACAAAAGTCCTTTTGACTTTTTTTCTGATGGCGAAAACATCAAATCCTATTTAAATGAACTCTTAACAGACAAAAATTTATTATTAGCATTTAAATTAATCGTTCATGTAGAGTCAAATATTAAACTTCATAATGATCAATTTTTAAAAGAGGGATTTATCAATTCTCTATTAGATATTGTATTGAAGTATAAGATTAATAATGAACAAGACAAAATCCCATCTTTTTTTGATAATTTTTTATTACGTCATATGCAAGAGGAAGGTGCAAATAGCTCAAAAGCATATAGATGGTTTAAGAGTGTACTATCTTCAAAGTTAAATCGCTTTAAAGATTTTAAGATTCGTTCAGAAGAAAATTGTATTTTTTCAAATCATCCCAGAACAAATGGTATGAGTGTAGTTCTCTCGCAAGGCACTCATGGAGCTTTTACATGGAAAGGCCATATAGTCTTTAAATCAGTATTTGATTTAGCTATTTACTCAATGTTAATAGAAGAATTAAAACCTGATGTAATAATCGAAATAGGATCTGGAAAAGGAGGTAGTGCTATTTGGTTAGCTGATATGGTAAAAATCTTAGGATTAAAGTCTCAAATATATAGTTATGATATCAATAAACCAGATTTTAATTATCCTGGTGTAAATTTTATTAAGTTTGATTTAAATCATTTAAATGAGCATATAGATTTTCCAGAAAATGAAAATTGGGTTGGTTCGAAGTTAATTATCGAAGATGCGCATGCGAATGTTCCTGAAGTATTAAATAAAATAGATAATAAGGTCACTAAAGAAGATTATTTAATAATTGAGGATAGTGATGGCAAGCAAAAAGACTTATTTAACTTCGTAAATAATGCAAAAAATAAGTATCTAACAGACCAACATTATCTAGATTTATTTGGTAGGAATGGAACTTCGGCAACTAACTCAATTTTTAAGATAGGCTAAGCTAGATCCTGGTTCTAATAATTTAATATTATAGCTACCAAGGTATTATGTCTTCTCCATGAAATAAACCACCACTCGGACCATCCTCACTTAGTGTAGCTAAATATAATGATGTTTTATAGCTATCTTTAACCTCTACTGGCGCGTTAGGACCGCCTAATTCTGTTTTCACCCATCCTGGATGACCTGAGTTTACTTTAATCTTTGTATCTTTTAATTCTAGAGCAAGATGAATAGTGTATGCATTTAAAGCAGTTTTTGAAGCGTTATATGCAAATTCTTTTGCAGGTGCAATTGGTGAATCTTTAGCTGTATGAAGTGTTAATGAACTTAAAATTGTTGAAACGTTAACTATTCTTCCTGCATCAGATTTTTTAATTAAAGGTAGCAATTTTTGAGTAAGGGAAATAACTGAAAAAAGATTTGTTTGAAATGTATCTTTTACATCTTCGTCACTCACAGTTGAGCTATTTGTAACGAATAGATTACCGGTTAAAAGGACACCGGCATTATTTATTAATATATCTAATTTACTATATTTCTCAGCTATATAATCATAAACTTTTTGTGGAGCTGATAAGTCATGAGCGTCATATTGAATTAAGTCAGCCTCAATTCCTATAGATGCTAATTCCTCAATTGCTTGTTTGCCCTTATCGAGATCTCTTGAACCTAATAAAACTTTTATACCTAATTGAGCTAATTTTTTTGATGTCTCAAATCCAATTCCTCTGTTAGCGCCCGAAATAAATGCTATTTTTTCCATAATTTTCCCTTATAAGTTAGTTAATTTTTCTAAATTTTGTTTAAAAAGTTGTAAATCTTCACCAAGTAATTTTTTAGTTTGAATTTGAGCTTTTTTCCAATGAGGTAATATTTTATTAAGTACCTGCCTCCCTTTTTTACTTAACTTTGTATACTTCATACGTCCATCTGATCCATAGTCAGTTTTTATCCATCCTGATTTATCCAACACTCTTAAATTTCTTGTTAGGGTAGTTCTTTCCATTCTGAGTTGATTAGATAATTCGCTAATAGTTTTGTTCTCAATTTGTGACAAAGTCACAAGAATCGATACTTGATTGGCATTAATATCTTCACCAGACTGTTTTAAATACTCATTATATTTTTGTGAAATGTTTCTTGCAGATTTTCTTATGCTAGTGCACAAACAATCTGTTAGTTCAGAGTATTGTTTTTTTTTTGATTCCATATATTTACATTTTCTTTTACATAGTATACATTTAAATAATAAGTGTATATACACATAATTTCAAGGAAATTTAATGATAAATAAAAAAATATTTAATTTAGATGATGGGACTCATATAAGATATACGGAGCAGGGTGCTGGTGAGCCGCTCTTGTTATTGCATACAATAAGAAACCGATTAGAATATTCTGATAGATTACTACCGTATTTAACCAAAAAATTTAAAGTTTATGTAGTTGATCTTCCTGGTCATGGTGATTCACCAATCAATAAAAAAACAAATTACGATCAAATATTCATGACTAAATCATTAGTTTCTTTTATTGAGCATCTAAATTTAAAAAACCTTACCATAGCAGGAGAATCGATTGGGGCTGTCTTGTCAGCCACTATTGCTATAAAGATACCGACAAGAATTAAAAAAATATTTTGTTTTAATTCTTATGATTATGATAAAAGATTTGCTCAAGGGGTTATGAGGGGAAATTTTATGGCAACTTTTTTATTATTTCATGTAAGTTTACCTTTAGGTCTTGGAGTATTTTTTGCTAAATTAGAATCCTTTCCTACTCTATGGATTATATTTAGAGGAGGGGTGTATAAGAAATCTGCTATAACAAGTGAGTATATAAAACTTCTTTGTACCTCTACAAAAAAACCGGGTTTTATTTATCATGAGAGAAACGTTTTTCAAAATCATAAATCATGGTTAAACGATGGGTCTTTATATAATATTTTGAAGACTCCGGTAAGTTTGGTTTATGGAGATGGTGATTGGTCTAAACAAGATGAAAAATCAAATACTATGAAGTCATTAAAGTTGACCTCTTATAAAACAATTAAAGAAACAGGACACTTTTCTTTTTTAGAGTCACCTAAGGAAGTTTCTGACATTATTTTAGATTAATCCATAAAATAAAATTCTTATAATTTTTTTGACATCATTTACCCAACGGTCCAAAAAGAAATTTGTAATTGTTGCAGTAAATACCAATTACTGAACAAAAAGACTTGACAGGTTGTGTATGATAAAAGAATAAACAATAAAGAGTAAAAAATAAGGCAAAAAAAAACAATGACAAAACTTCGCTCTTAATATACTTCTAAGTTTTCTATATGTTTATAATATGCCGAATAAATACTTGATTAATAACAAATTTTCGATTAGAGTCCATTTATGTTTTCTAAATTTTTAACAATATCATTAGTGTGCTTAAGTGTCCTGTTTAATATTCAGGTTGGCTTTACCCACTCTATTGAACATCATTACCATGATCATGATCATGACTCACATAATGGTGTTCAAATTGATTGTGAAGATTGCGAATTAAAACACAATCTTGCTAAGTCAGTAAGTTTTGATCGTCCTTTTGACTTTCAATTTAGTAATTTTCTTGATTTAGATGATAATTATCATTTAAGCAATAACATTCTCTATAGTTTCATTGCTTATCAATCCCAAGCACCCTAGAACTTTAATTTAATAAAAAACTAGTTCAGTTAAATTAAATTTTAGGAGTTCTTATGCGTACTTTGTTATCTGTATGTATCCTTTTGCTAAGCTCTATTGTAAACGCAGAAGATATATCAAAAATGGAATTAAATGAAATACCGATTACGGCTAATCCGCTTGGTTTATCAAGTGATGAAATAGCAAATCCTGTTCAGATTTTTAGTGGAACAGATTTGCAAAATATGAAGGACTCATCCTTGGGAGCTGTTTTGGATGGTGTGCCAGGAATCACAAATAATTCATGGGGTGATAGCGTTGGTCAGCCGGTGATTAGAGGTATGGATAGTAACCGAATCAAAATACTAAATAATGGTATGGAGATTAAAGATGTATCCAATATGTCTGGTGATCACGCGGTTGCTATAGATACTCTGTCCACAGAACAAATAGAGATTATAAGGGGTCCAGCATCTATTATTTATGGGGGTGGTGCTGTTGGCGGCGTAATTAATATTATCGACCATCGTATACATAATGAATATCTAGATGGTGTCATTGGAAAATATGACCAAAGTTTTGGTGGAGCAAATAACGAATCAGCAACTGGTTTTTCTTTTGATTATGGCCACAACGATAATCTTATGTTTCATTTAGATGCTTACAAAAGAGATAGTAAAAATCTTAATATTCCAGGATTCTCCGTTTCACAAAGGCTAGTTGATTCAGATGATGAGTTTACAAGAGATAAATACGGCAAGGATACCTTGCAAAGCTCTGATAATGAATCTGGAGGAGCCTCAATAGGTGTATCTCATATTTTTGATGGTGGATATACTGGCTTAGCTTTTTCAGGTCATCGAGTTGATTATGGTAACCCACTTGAAGCTGGCGGTAAATTTGATCTAAATTCTAATAGATACGATTATGTATTTGAAAAAAATAAAATATCATCTTTTATTAGTAAGATGAAAATTAAGTTAGGATATAGTGATTATGATCATAAAGAGCTTGAACCAGACGGTGCAGTTGGTGCCGAATATGTAGATAAAGGTTCTGATGGTAAGTTAGAATTTGTTCATTCATTATTTAGTAAATCACCGGGTGTTTTAGGATTTGACTTTGGAAGATCAAATTTTTCAAAAAGTCAGGGTGACCCATATATTGCTAATAATCAGCGTAAAAACTTTTCATTTTACTTACTTGAAGATTATTTCCTTTATGATCAAAAAATTACTATAGGTTTTAGACATGATTTTAATCGTTATCGATCTAATGATTTTACAAGTGATGATGGTTGTACAGTTGCTTATACAAGTACTGATGATTGTGAAGCATCAAGTGGTACAGAGCAATCAACTACTTTCGGAAAGACTAATAAAACTTTCAATAGTAATAATTTAACTATAGGAACTATTACAAAGCTTAATAAGCAATGGGAAATGGCATTAAATTTAAGTCATAGTGAAAGAGCTCCGGCACATAATGAGCTTTATTCTTATGGACATCACCATGCAACAGAGACGATTGAACAAGGTTCCAGGGATTTAAAAAAAGAGCGTTCAAATACTATTGATGCTCAATTTAAATGGAGCAATCAAAAAACTAACTTTTCCATTAGCCCATACTATACCGACTTCTCAAGCTATATTGGCTTATTAAATTCTGGGACAACGCAGAATCATCTCCATGAAGGAGAAGAAGAAAGTGAAGCATTGGCTGTTTATAAAACCACAAATATACCGGCAAAATTTTATGGATTTGAAGTGGAAGGAGACTTAAGTTTGCCTAATAATTATGGTTTAAATATTTGGGGTGACTTCGTAAAAGCAAAAAATAAAGACGGAGGAAATCTGCCAAGAATTCCCTCAGTCAGAATTGGTACTGGTATTTCTTATCAACGAAATACTTTCAGTAGTAGTTTAGATTTAATGCATGTTTTTAATCAGACTGACATCGGCCCTTATGAATTAAAAACTGATGATTATACTAATATGAAATTAACTATGAATTATCGACTACCAATGAATAATAGTATTAAGCTTTATTTAAAAGGGGATAATCTTCTAGATCAAGAAAAAAGAGATCATACCTCATTTTTAAAAGATAAGGTTTTGATGGGAGGTAGATCCTTCAATGTTGGCGTTACTGGCGATTTCTAATTTATTAAAGAAAATTTATATGTGACGACGTTATAAAAACAACTTTTAGAGTAAAATAACCATTTTTATTAGGATAGAAATGGTTAATTTTACTGAAATAGGTTCCGTAATTCAAATGGCCGTAGCGCCTGCTTTTTTGCTAACAGGACTCGGGGCAATCTTAACTGTTATGGGAAACCGTTTATCGAGAATTGTTGACCGATTTAGAGTGCTTAAAGAAGAAACAATTAGAAAAAATGCAGAGATAAATAAAGAGCTAAATTCTTTACTTTTAAGAGCAAAGTGGACGCATTGGGCAATTGCATTAACTACTATCTCTGCTTTATTTATATGTTTATTAATTGCTATGATATTTATTGCTACAAAAGTAAGTTTTGATTTAGATCATTATCTTATTATTCTATTTATTGTAGCTATGACATCCTTAGTCTTTGGTTTATTATGCTTTCTTCGAGAAGTTAGTTTATCAAAAGGTGTAATTA